>CAZXUD010000074.1:0-4431 GCA_964643805.1 uncultured Candidatus Peribacteria bacterium
CTTTTGGAGCCAAGGAAGAACCGTTCACAACACCCAAGGAGATAGAATCAATCTCTTTTCCTTCCACCTGTTCACTGTAGCCAGCAGCAAATTTAGCCTGCACCATTTTACTTGTTGGGTGAGTAGCGTGGCCAACAAAGCCAGCACTCGTTACAACGCCATCTTTCAGAGTAATAGTGACTTGAACTTCTTCTGCTCCAGCTGGGGAAATGTAATTACCAAGAGCAGTGTAGGTTCCATCAGAGTATGCACCGTCGGAATCTTGGTCATTAGACGCGGCTGGTGATGACGTTGAATTGTCATCATCGGAAGGTTCTGGCGTTGGATTTTCAATAGGTCCATTACCACGTGCGCAACCTGCAATCACAAGAGTCATTGCAGCAGCAGCGAAGAGTGACTTTATTTTTGACATAAAAAAATGGATGAAGAAATTGAGGCGCCAAGTATAGGGGATTTAGATAGTAGATACCACCGGTAAAAGACTTGAGAAGTATGAGAAAAATTGTTTGAAAAACTTCTGTTAAAAGCACCAAGAAAAAGCGGTGCATTTGCCCGGGCTTTAAAGGCAAACAAATTTACCAATCGCAAACTATCGATCCAATATAAGTGCTATTGCTGGTAGAATTGTTTTTATTAATCTCGCTCCTCTCGGTCCCGTTCTTAGGTACGTGGACTAAGCAGCTGATGGTTTTCCACGACAATAGGATCCCACTTTATGCATGTGTCTAATAATTTCGTAGTAAGAACGAGCTACACCTGTTTCGTAGTAAGGAATATTTTTCTCTTCGCAGAACTTTTTAATAATCGTGCGGGCTTTTCGCAGCATGTTCTGTGGCATGGTGGGAAACAGGTGGTGTTCAATTTGAAAATTAAGACCACCGTACCAAAAATCTACCAATGAATTCGAACGGACATTGCGAGCGGTGAGCACTTGCTCACGAAGAAAATCAATTTTTGCGTCCTTCTCTAAAATTGGCATACCTTTATGGTTTGGTGCAAAGACAAGACCAAGGTACAGGCCAAAAAGGGCTTGGTGAACGACAATAAACACTATGGCGTGCAATGGAGTGAGCAACGAAAAGACCAAAGTGAAGTAAATGACAAAGTGGAGAACCATCAAAGACAAATCGAGCCAGGTTTTCGAGAGTTTATTTCTCAAAAAATACTTCACGCCATTCAATCGTAAACTCATACCGGTGAAACAGAGGAACGGGAAAAACAGAATGGCTTGGTGCCGCACGATAAAACGCCACAGCCCCCTTTTTTCCTTTGCTTGCTCCTCAGAGAAGGCGAGCATAGGAAAATCGATATCGGGATCCATGTCTTCCCGATTTGGATGGGCGTGGTGTTCGTTATGCTTTTCGTTCCATTGTAAACAACTGATGCCCAGAAGAGAGGCACAGACCTGACTAATGGCCATGTCCTTTCTTGAGCTAGCGAATATCTGACGGTGGCCAGCATCGTGTCCTAGCAAACCAATCTGGCCGAAAACAAACGCGAAGAAAGCGGCTGATACAAAGACGAGAAGAAGGTTATTTACCCAAAGTAAGAAAACTATTGCCAGTACCAAAAGCACACCTGTTGCCGTGATCTTGGTGATGAAATAGGCCGGTTGTCGCTTTAAAAGTCCCTGTTCTATAACCAAAGCACGTAATTGAGCGAAATCGCTCAGGGGTTTTGCAGAAACAGCAGGGGGAATGTTCATTGCTGAAAGAATACCAGTGAATGTTTATTTTTTGTAATGGTAGCCCCGGCGGGAGTCGAACCCGCGTTGCCGGATTGAAAATCCGACGTCCTAACCGTTAGACGACGGGGCCAGGCGCCGAGAAGTGTATGGAGAATCGGAGAATGGTGCAAAATGTTCTTAAAAGAAAGAGGGGCCTTCGGGTCTTTCCACCTAGATACCATTGAAGAAATTCTCATTTTTTGCTACAATAAGGAGAAATGTTACACAAATATCCAATTTCCGTTCCCCGTGTCGCCTCGTCTGCCAGTTTGGTTGCAGGCATGTTGCTGTGGATTGCCGCTGGCAACCGTGCACTGTTTGCCAACGAGCTTGGCGCTCTGAGTGGCCAAGGCAGCTCGCTCAATGCAGCCGAATTGCACGCAGCATCGCCTGCAATGCAGTACAGCCAGGCTATCGCCTGGCAGATAATGCTAGGTAGCTTGCTGATTTTGCTTGGGTTTATGTTCCACGCCTACTGGGTAGTACGCGCACATAGGTCGCCAAGTGAAAAGATGAGAACGGTGAAATAAGGCAGCACTAAAAAAACAGCACCCTTTTTCAAGGGTGCTGTATTTGTCGATGTTAGCAACCGCAGTCGCAACCATCGCCTCCACGGGTAACCATTTGAAAGGGGAGGGTAAAAAATAAGACAACGTTAGTATAAGTGGTGAGGCTTCTTTTGTCTAGCACTCTACCAAGAAGAGTGACAATTTGAGAATGCTCTCAAAGCAAGCCTTTAGGAGCCTTTGCTACCAATTACAAACCAGGAAGTATCTGGCTGTGCCATGCGGCAATCAGTGATACACTGCATTGGATTTTTCCATCATCTTGCTATGCACATTCAACACTATGAGAAAAATTTTCACTACACCGATACAGAGTTACTCATGATTGCCCGTAAAATTGGCAAATTAGCGACGTATTGCAAACGCGTGAAAGATGAGTCGTCTCTCATTCGTATAGATGCGGAACGCCGCAACACGAAAAAAGACCGCGATCAAATTAAGGTGAGCATGACCCTGGAATTGCCCGGTAAAGAACTGCGCGCCGAGTCGCGTCGTGATGATGCGGTAGAAGCAGTGGATCGTTGCATTGAAAAACTGGAGCCCCAAGTGAAGAAGTACAAAGATCTGCGAACACGATCAGGCAAAATGCATCGTCGTTAAGCAATGCAGCGCATCATTACATCTCTTGGCCTTTTGTGCTTGCTGCTGGCACCTGCAGCAATTGCACAGGAAGAAAATGCCGGCCCACTGGTGTTAGTGCCGGTTATTTCTGGCCCCAGTGATGTGGCGGTCGGCCGCACCTTGGTGTTAGATGCTTCGTCGAGCTTAGGAGTGAACGATACCACGGAATATCGTTGGTTTCGTGCTGGTCTAACGCAGCCAATCAGCCGTAGCGTGGAAGCAGTCTTTACGCCGGAAGAACCCGGCACGATTATTTTCACCTTAGTGGTCAGCAGTGAAGTCGGTGGTGAACTGATTGAAGTACGAACAGAGCGCACGATAATTGTGTACGAGCGCAAAATTACATTGATTGCAGATTCAACGGTGCCATCAGAAAATTTATTGAATCATCAGCAGCAAGCTGCGGACGCCGGCGTGCATATCCGCGTATTGCAAGCGGGGGAGTCAGCGTTGCCAATAGGTGCTGAGGAAGCCTTAGTGAATTCAATCAAAGAAAACGCTGATGCCCTAAATGGTGCCGAAGCGATTGTCTTGTGGACGGATGGGGTAGATGGTCTTCAAGCCCTTTCGAAAGTGGCTGAGGAGGATGCCAACCTCCGCAACGCCATGAAGAATCAGACGCTCGTCCTTATTACAGATCGTGGCCTGACCACACTTGCTCGTACCATTTGGGCGCCGTTCAGTCTCATCGAACCAGATCGCATTGTGGTAACGCGCAGCGAAGCGATCAATCCGTTGATTACCGCCGAAAATGTAGAAGCCTTCCTCGCTGCGCTAGATCAACGTGATATCGATTATCTGATTGTTGATGAGTCGAGCACGGCATTGCGCCCATGGAACCTGCTGGCTAGTTTTGTGAACTACATGCTCACGCATGGAGTCGCCAGCCAAACCGTCTTGTTGCTGCTCATGCTCCCGATTATTGCCACCATTCTCGCGTTCTTGAAGCAAGTCATTGGTATCACCACGTTCGGTTTGTACACACCGTCAGTTATTGCACTCAGTTTCATGGCGCTGGGGTGGCCGGTGGGTGTTTCGTTCCTGCTCTTCATTCTTATTACCGGGTATGCGACGCGCGCTTTTATGAAAAGGTATCGCATGCTGCACATTCCAAAGGTCGCCATCATCCTTACTGTCGTTAGTTTTACGTTGTTGTTGCTCATTGGCATTGGTGCGTACTTCAATCTCACGCTATCCGGTGACACCATCTTCATATTGCTTATCATGTCGACCCTCTCGGAAAGCTTCCTCAATGCAAAAGTAGAGCAGGGATGGTCCGGAGCAGTTCTGGCAGCTATCGAAACTATTCTTACAGCTTTGCTCTGCGTATTTATTGTGGAGTGGCCGACATTACAATCCATTGTGCTCGCGTATCCAGAGGTTGTGCTCGTCACATTACTCATTAACGCGTACTTGGGACGTTGGACTGGGTTGCGGTTGGTTGAATACTTCCGCTTCCGAGAAGTTTTCAAGCACCTTCAAGAAGAATAAATGATTTCTCTTAAAACTCTTCTCTCC
>CAZXUD010000075.1:0-4422 GCA_964643805.1 uncultured Candidatus Peribacteria bacterium
TTGGTGAAGAGCAACAGAAACTGGACGTGATGAGTGATGAGATTATTCAGAACGCTCTGCACCATACGAAAATGGTGCATTCGTACATTTCGGAAGAACAATCGGAAGTAGTAGAACTGACGGCGGAGGCACCGTATGCCGTCGTGTTTGATCCACTGGATGGATCTTCGTTAATTGATGTGAATTTTGCAATCGGCTCTATCTTTGGAATTTATGAGACGAACGAACTTCTGGGTTCTATTCCACGTGACCAGGTAGCGGCGCTCTATGTTCTTTATGGGCCTCGCACGCTCCTCACCTATTCCACGGGCAAAGGCGTCCATTCATTCATTCTGAATGAGGTTGGTGAGTTCATCCTGCTGGAAGAAAATATGGGCATAGCCGACGAAGCTAAGAACTTTAGTCCTGGGAATTTGCAGGCACTTGCCGATAACCCTGGTTACAAAGTTGCGCTCGAAGGTTGGCTCAAAGAAAAAACGCTTCGTTACTCTGGTTGCATGGTGGCTGATATTCACCACATTTTGGCGAAGGGACAGGGTGTGTTTACCAATCTTGGTGGGAAGAAATACCCCGAGGGTAAATTACGCTTAGCGTTTGAATGCGGACCATTTGCATATTTAGTGGAACACGCAGGTGGAGCATCTAGCGATGGAACGCAGTCCATCCTTGATAAAAAAATTACCAACATCGATCAACGAACGCCAATTATTATCGGTTCAACAAATGAGGTGCAGAAGGTAGTGAAGCTGCTGAACGCTTAGTTCCAGTATGGCTCCGAGAGAGCCAATTTCAGCACTTCCTCGAAAGGGAGGTAGTGGTCTTCCTGTTTAAATTTACCTTCCACAAAGTATACGCGCTTGGCTGTTCGATACGAACACCAAGGGTAATAGTACTTTCGAGGCTTGCGGACTCTCTTATCAGACTTGTCTTCTTCTGGAGCGGAAGCTTTTTCAATAACAGGTTTTTCCTTTAAGACGTTAATGCCATCTGGACGCCATTCAACTAAACCGACCACTGCACGCTTCTCTGGGTCCACGTACACGAGTTGGTCATCCGCTGGAGGCGTAATGTCACTCATTCAACAGAAGCGAAATGGCGGTGCTCTTCTGGAGCAGGTGGCGGAGGCATGGGAATGTGGTGCTGAATCACAGGCTTCTGGGGTGTCAGCTTTTCATCCAGGTTTGCTTCTGGGTAATGGAACAGTTCCTTCACTTTACTTATGCGCTCCTCACGTACTGCCAAGAAGCTGTATAAAGTTGCGATCATGTAGCTGATGAGAGCGACGTACACACCAAAACGAATTTCGAGTCCGGATGAATTTAGAGACACACTCAATAAAACTGAGAGTGCTGCTAACGTGAGAATGGAAGAAACACCTGTTAAACCAAGTCGTACGAGTTCACGGTACTCCTTACTTATCAATGTTCTACCACCAGAAAGTGGCACAGCGGTCATAGCGAATGCAAAGCAGGAGAGTGCCAACACAGCGTAGCCAATAAAGGCAGTGTGGAAGCCGAGTCCGCTAAAGGTATTCACCGTTTCCTCTATGAGGGAAAGGCGGCCGCCAATCCAAGGCATAAATAAACTAACGATGCCGACAAAGAGGGCGCCATTGAGGATTTTCTCTTCCAGAGAGAGTTGTGCCATTGCCCGGAGAAAGCGCTTGAACATGGCTTGCATCATAGCATCGGAAGCGTTTCGTCTCTAGACTATTACGGTGCATATAATTGTAGATATTCGCGAGGCCTGCCACCCCCAAGCCACGGGCAAAGGCCGTTGGCTCCAGGGCGTTTTGCCCCTGCTTTTGCAGAGTGAACATCGCTTTACATTGCTCTCAAGCCGCAATCTACCTGAGGAATACAAGAAACCTAATGTGGAATATAAGCAATTACCACGCGGCTTGCGGTTCCATCGTGCCGCAGCTACCTATGTAAAGAAGGTGACTCCCGATCTCTACCTGAGTCCCACGAGCTACATTGTTCCTTGGTTGATCGGTGCCAAAGTCCCCTGCGCTCTTGTCGTCCACGACTTCATCGCCTTTCGTCATGAACCCCATGATCGCAAAGCGACCATCATCGAAAAACTATTTAGCTCCAAAGCACTTTCTCAGGCTCATCATATTTTTTGTATTAGTGAATCGACCAAAGAAGATCTGAATACGTACTTCCCAAATCTTCCAACAAATAATGTAAGTGTTGTGTATGCGGGAGCCTTTGGAGAGCCAGTGGAACGAGGCGCTTCAGAACCAATGGTATTTACGATCGGAACATTGTGTCCTCGGAAAAATCAGTTGAGACTGATTCAAGCATTTCAAAAATTACCGGACAACCTACGTCGTCAGTACAAGTTAATCATCGCGGGTGGACGTGGCTGGCAAGACCAAGAAATCGTTCGACTGGCAGCTCAAACGCGTGGTGTGGAATGGAAAGGGTACGTGAACGATGATGAGTACAAAGAGTATCTCCGCACTTGTACCGTCCTCGCCTACCCTTCTCTCTACGAAGGTTTCGGCTTACCGGTGCTCGATGCGTTGCAAGCAGGGGTACCTGTTCTGACTTCCAATCGTGGCAGTTTAAAGGAAATTGTTGGCAATGCTGCCCTGGTAGTGAACCCGGAGGATGAAGAAGCCCTAACAGACGGCCTCGAGCGCCTCCTGACGGATGCTGCTCTTCGCCAGCGCTTAAGCGAGGCAGGACCAGCCCAGGCCAAGCAATTTAGCTGGCAAAGAACCGCCGATCTTTTGCTCAAAGCCCTGGCCGCCTAGCGCTATACTCTGGGTATGCTGAAGTACAAGCGCATAGGCGTAACAGTGAAATCTGGCTTGGATGATAAAAACGACGTTGTCCAAACCGTCATCGGAATTTTAAAGAAAGCTGGTGCGGAAGTGTTCTTCGATGCCCTCAGAAAAGAAGACGTGCCCAGTGCTAAAGGTATGGCTGCTTACAACCAAGGTGGTATCGATCTGTTGGTTGTGATTGGCGGTGATGGAACAATCCTTCGCGCCATTCGCGAGCTGCACGATTTCTCTATTCCTGTTCTGAGCGTTAACCGTGGCACGGTCGGTTTTATGGCTGAAACAAATTTGGATGAAGCGGAAGAATTATTACCAAAACTTTTGGAAGGAAAAGGCACGATTGATGAAAGAAATATGTTGATGGTCAAAGCGTTTCGAGATGGTGAGGAAGTCTTAAGTGGCATTGCTCTGAATGAAGTGGTTATCGCCCAAGGTACTATCGCACGTTTGGTTGATTTAGAAACCTATGTGAATGGTGAGCAATTAACCCGTTACCACGCTGATGGCTTGATTGTTGCAACTCCTACCGGCTCTACTGCCTATTCATTGGCTGCGGGTGGACCAATTGTTCATCCAGCGCAATCGGCATTGATTCTTACGCCAATCAACCCGCATAGCTTTTCGCAGAAGCCGGTCATTATTGCGGGTGATAGTGTCGTAGAAACTGTTGTGATGACGCGTGAGTCTAAATTCTCGGATGCTGAGGTTTTTCTCACACTCGACGGTCAAGTATCAGTTGCGTTAAAGCACGCTGACCGAGTCGAGGCAAAAATGTACACCGACACTGTAAAATTCTTGCGACGCTCCGAAGATACGTTCTTTTCAACACTGAGACAGAAGTTGAAATGGGGTGAACGGACAGAGGATTAATAACCAGCACCTTTAAGTGCCTGCTCACATTGTGAGTGAATTTCTGAAGGCATCAGAAATTCAGCTTGGATATTTTGGTGAATCATTCTACGGGTATCTACGTTTATAGAATCCATGACAAATCTTAATTCTTCATCAGGTTTGTGAGATTGAAATAATATAGCAGAAAGCCGTCTGCTTCTTTGTAGATTTGCCCATAGTGCAGTTTGTATCTCTCTATTATTATCAAGGTCACCTACGAAAAGAACATTTTGCAGCTCGTGCATAATTTGGGCAGTACTCTGAAGAGGTCGTAACCGAACAACTTTAATCTTTCTGTTCCGAGCAATTTTAGAAAATGTTGATCGATAATGTTTTATGACACGCTTCGCTTCTCGAAATTGAAATTGAGGTATTTCTGGTTTTTCGTCGTGACATAAAAATTTCATGAGTTCATCAACACTCTCCTCTGGCTTGGGAACGTATGTTCCAACTACACAAATTTGTGAGGACGTTTCCATAGAAACAATCTGATCGCTCCGTTACGGACTTGTCAATTTCTGATAATCATGGCTTCTCGTGCTTGTCCAGTTCCAATCAGAGCCACTTGTACCTTTGTTTCGTGCTCGATGAATTCTATGTATTTTTGAGCATTTTTGGGCAGTTTCTTGAAGTCGGTAATTCCGACCGTTGATTCCTGCCAGCCAGGAAGATTTTCGTATTGTGCTTTCCCTTTACCGTCGACACCCACGTTCACAGGAATAGTTTCTTCCTCATCA
>CAZXUD010000076.1:0-4265 GCA_964643805.1 uncultured Candidatus Peribacteria bacterium
GTTTGAATATTATTCAATTGAAGCCAATTGGAAAGATCTAATGCATGAACGGTGTTATCGGAGCTAATGGTGTAAATTGCGAAGTGCAGATGAGGAGTCATAGTTTTAATTTTAGAAGCATCTCGAACATCACCTACTTCACCTATTTGTTGATGAGCAGCAACATTGTCTCCAATTTTAACAGAAATGTTTTGCATATGCATATAACGCGTAAACCATACAACATCTTTTAATTTCCCATCTACATTTGTAGAAACAGTGTGTTTGATTTCAACAATACCAAATTTATTGCCATCATCTGGGGCAGCGACAACCACTCCTTTATAACTTGAAAATACAGGTTTACCCATATCTTGATATTCACTCCCCCAGTTGATATCTGCTGCATAAACATCTTTTGGTATATCTGCATGAAAGGGGGATCCAAGTTCTACTTCCCATTTATTGCCTACTTCACTAACAACGGGTGACATCATTCTCTGCAATATCGCATTCTCTATTGGATCATCGGATAATTTGGTTGTGGTAACAACGTCTGGTCCTTGCCCGTCCCATTGCACTTGAAAAGTATCAGTCAACTTTTCTGCAGTTGTTCCATCCTTGAAATACACAACCAGTTTTAACTGAGCATTCCCACTCATTCCTATTTTTTCTAAAGGTACTTCTATAAATGTCTTACTTCGTACCGTGTTTAATGAATTCGCTTCATCTCCAACTTTGAAGATTTCAACATAATTTATTGTTTTCCCTGCAGTTGCCACATCGAAACGAATGCGTATATTTTCCTGATTTGTATAAGTTGGTCTATCTATATCTGCTGTTAGAACACGTGCATTTGCTGAAGCGTCTGATTGATTTACAAAAATATTTTCATAACCAGCTTGAATGAAGAGATCATTTAAAGCGGCTATTGAAAGACCTGTATTTGGCCTAATAGTAGCCAATATTTTATCTGCAGGAATATCCGTCACGCTCTCTACCATGGCGGCTAAAAATAGCTGACCCTTTGCGTCTGCCTTCGAAAGTTTCTGAGCTAATCCGTTAAATAATGTTCCCACTATGCTGTCGTTTCTAACATTAAGATTATTGGGAACTGTGCTGCCATTAGGATTAAGCCAATTCTGCGTTACCATGAATTGTTCAGCGCCCGACAAGTTAGAAACGTCTGCGCGTGCACTTTCGATTGTGTAGGGGGCTTCGATTCCTCCCACTGATGCATCTGTAGCTAATGTGTCAGCATTCGCTTCGCCATACCCTGCAAACGCTGCATCGACAGCTGCATTGTTCCAAGCTGTAAATGATGGCGTTTCCACGCCTGCCTCCTGATTGGTACGCAGGGTATCCATATAAAGCGCCCACATTTTCTGATTATGGTCTGCAATGGTAGGCGAAACGGGCTGATTCACAATCAGCCCTCGGTCCAACCAAGCTGAATCATTCTGGATATCGGAGCGACGCGCTTCTTCTACTCGGAGATATTCGACCAGTCCCCTATCGCGCGCTTGAGAATCTTCATTTTTGAAATAGTACAAGAATTCTCCTGCCGACCGGTACAGGCTCTCTGCCTTTGCTAAAAGTGCAGCACTAGTTGGCATGCTGTACCCCAACTGCGTGAGTTGTGAGATTCGAATTCCTTTGAACCCCTGCATCGCCGTATTCAATTGCGTAAGCCTTTCAGCATCTGATCTGCCGTGTGCACGTTCTTCAAAGACTGCCATGGCAGCTGGTATGACTGAATGGCTCAGATGCTCGTTGTAACGGATGCGTGCGTCATCAAATGTATTTATGAGGTCTATCATGATGTGCCTATGCATTTCATCAATTTGACTGCGATAGAAAAGTGGATACTGCGTTTTCCAAATTTGATCTATGTACGCGTTGAATTGAGTCGGTTGGTACTGTGGATATTTTTGGTAGAAGAGAACCATCATGTCTTGATGACTGAGATTCATACCGCTTTGTTCAAACAAAACTGACTCCAAATTTGCTTTAATTTGAGGATCACTGATACGCAATTCGTGGAGAGGTAATACACTTGGTGCCGCTGACGCCTGTGCCACTGCAGCGCTTTGTGTATTTACGGGAATACCGATTGTTATATTGGAAACAGTTGTGTCTTTCTCATAGAGAGACACTCGGCCTTCCAGTGCGGTATCAAATGTCTTTTGTGAGCTATAGAGCAACTGTCCATTTTTAGAATAAGTAATTTGATTCCCTTGGCGCTCAACGCGCAGGACATCTCCTATTTGGTAGTTCCCTGCAACGTAGGCAGGGGTGTTATATTCCCAAATTTTAAGAGTTCCGTCGGGAGCTAAATAAAACCCTGATTCCGGTGCTTGGTTGTTCCCTTCGTGCACAAGAGACGGATCCGCTAAACCAAATAATTGGTGTTTCTGCGAGCTCACGGTAAAGGACGCATACACCGATCCATTAAACTTCTCAGCCGTGGCCATATTTCCCGCCCACTCTCCACCTTTCACCATCGTGATCGCACCATCTTTCATCGTGGCATTATCTTGGAGAGTGCTTTGCCAATTTGCATTCACAATGGTTTCTGCATTCTGTGACAAAGATGCAACGGTTGTTTCCTGCTCACTCTGCGCTGCAAGTTGCACTGGTTCTGGAAGCGCCGTTGGTTGCGTAAGCTCACGTTTTACCAAAGTACCCACTTCAACCTTGGATACACTGATACCTTGAGAGTAAATGGAAACGCGACCTTCAAGATCATTTGAGAATTGTTGCTTCGAGATGTAGACAAGTTTTCCGTTATAGAAATAAGAAACAGTGCTGCCCTGCCGAGTAACGTGGAGCTGATCACCAATTTCATACGTACCCACTTCAAACACAGGCTTGTCATATTCCCAAATTTTGAATCGTTTGTTCGGAAGCAATAAGAATCCAAATTCTGGTTCTTGGTTGTTTCCTTCGTGGACTTCATTGGGATCCGCTAAACCCAGCAGCTGAAAGTCAGCTGAGGCGATGGTAAAAGAGGCGTATGCATCACCCTTCAGTTTCTCCGTTGTAACAGCGTTTCCCGCCCATTCTCCTGCTTTAATCTGAGTAATAGTGCCGTTCTCAATTTTGACAGTATCTTGCAGCGTCCCCTTCCAACCTGATTCCATGGGAACAAACTCCGCTACGTATTTTGAATTACTGGCACTTGGGTCCATCTGGCCCGCAACATATGTGTCATTGTAATGGTCGAGGGAATCAGCATTGCGAATCATGGAAATGGCATCGGAATCATTCAATACTCCGAATCCATCCATCATCGCTCTATTTTCAAATTGCTCCAACTGAAGTCTCGTCGTTTGCGTTTTTCGTTTCTTCGGTGGGGAAGCAAACACGGCTCGTACTTTTTCTACCGTCACTGAGAGACGTTTGGCAATGGAACGAAACATACCTTCCTGATTCTGTGGTTCATTATTTTTTGGGACCAGGGACTCACGAGGTTTCATGGAGTGGTTTGGGAAAGGCACTCATTTCAACCGAGTACACTATCATTTGCGAGCTGCAGAAGATAATACAAAAATGTGAACAACGACTTTTGGTGATGTGACTGAGCGGAATGACCGTTCTTAGGGAGTCCGGAACACCTCGGTTCTGCTGAGGGTTGCTCAAAAGAAACAGCTTGTGAGAAAGCTTTTCTCATAACGGACGCTCTAACTCGATGCAGTCCTCTATCGTAAGCTTATGAAGAAGAAACAGTCCCCGAAGGTATTTCTGAAGTTACAAACGGCAGCTCTTCTCATCTTGTGCTGTATCTTTGGTTACTTGCTGGGCCGCATCATCGATACCGCTATTGCGAAAGCCTCCGTGCCTTCAATAACTTTGGCACCAGACACACGGCCTCCGGTTGCCACTGTCATTATTGAAGGTATTAGAGATGGATACTTGGAAGGTTCCATTATTGGATCTGGAACCAGATTATTCCTTGCCGAGGAACAGATACTGCCAAACGCGAGTGGCAGTTTCTTAGTTCCGGCGGGGCCGTTCCTAGTGAACAACGTCACCGTTCATGTGCCCGAATGGGCACAATTTGTCGCCTCCAAGCGCGGGAAAAAGTACTACAAGGTGCATTCGGCGGCAGGGCAGAATATTGCGCCGGAGAACCGGGTGTATTTTAGGAATGCGCTGGAGGCGGAGGGGCGAAGTTATTCAAAATAATTATTTCGATATCTTTAAGGGAAGCGCATACTAAGATTCAATGGTCTCCTTTAGAAAAAAAGTATCGACTCTCTATAAAAAAATCCGTTCAGAGTGGC
>CAZXUD010000077.1:0-4218 GCA_964643805.1 uncultured Candidatus Peribacteria bacterium
CTTCCTCATCAAGAACATCGAGCTTCGTAATGTTCCAGTGCTTTAAGCCGTTAATAATGTTCGCCTGTTTTAGTGCTTCAAGGTCCAGCCAGCCGCAGCGACGTGGTCTTCCTGTAGTCGACCCATATTCTCCTCCTCTATCTCTCAATCGTTGACCATCTGTCTCCGTTGCTTCGGTTAAGAAGTCGCCTTCCCCAACACGCGTGCAATACGCCTTTGCCACGCCGATATTTGAAGTGAGACTAGAAGGTGGCAACCCGAGAGCGTGGAGCGCACCTGCGGTGGTTGTATTGCTGCTAGTCACATACGGATACGTTCCGTGATCCAGATCTAGCAAAGTAGCTTGTGCACCTTCAACCAAAATCTTTTTCTCTGCTTCACGGAATCCATTGAGAAGAAGAGGAACATTCGGCTCAATTTGGTCATGCAGTAATTCTTTTGCTTCTCGCCATTGGGCAAGTTCGCCCGCAACATCAACGGACACTTTGTAGCGAGATTCTAGACGGCTTGCTTGCTGTTGAAGCCAGGTTTTTACTTCCGTTTCGGACAAAGTAAGAAACGATTCTAAACGTAACCCGACTCGTTCCGCTTTATCCA
Organism: uncultured Candidatus Peribacteria bacterium; assembly: GCA_964643805.1. Taxonomy (GTDB): domain Bacteria; phylum Patescibacteriota; class Gracilibacteria; order Peribacterales; family Peribacteraceae; genus CAZXUD01. The sequence goes on from CAZXUD010000077.1 coordinate 598, forward strand.
TATAGGCAGGTCCGATGCCGCGCTTCGTTGTACCAATCCCCTTTCCATTATTTTTACTACGTTCCCCTTCCAGAAAGGCATCAATCTCTTTGTGATAATTAAAGAGAATATGGGCACCGCCAGAAATATGTAAACGTTTCACGATTTGGATATTTGATTCTTTCAGTGTCTCAATCTCTTCCAGAAGTGTTGGAAGATGAATGACCATACCACTTCCCAAAACAACAGGTTTTCCCTCGTGAAGACACGCAGAAGGAAGTAAGTGGAACACATGTTTTTTTCCAGCTACAACAATCGTGTGTCCGGCATTTGCACCGCCTGAGGCACGTGCAATTACATCAAAATGCTCACCGAGAATATCGACGACCTTTCCTTTTCCTTCATCCCCCCATTGCGCGCCGATAACTGCGGAGACGCCGCCGAGGGACTTGATGAACTTCTCCATGGCCAATTATTACCATTAGAAGGGCAACTTGCCAATCTGATCTGTCCGGCATTCAAGAACAATTCCTCTACAGGCCGGGTGATTTTTGGCAGCTTCAATCAGTGGCATAAGAACCGCTAACCCATCATCTCCAGCATAGAGAGCTATTTTTGGCTCGTAGAAGCCAACATCTGGCATGAGCGTTTCACCGGTGGGAATGTACGGCGGATTCGAAACCAGAATGAAAGGGTCGTCCCAATTTTCCAGAGGTGTTAGTCCATCGCCCTGAAGAAATTTAATTTTCTCAGTCAGTCCGTGATGATGTGTGTTCACTTGTGCAATGGCGAGTGCTGCTTCACTCATATCAGTTGCGAGTATGGGTGTGTCCTGTGTTTCGTGAGCGAGAGTAATAGCAATACAGCCACTCCCCGTTCCTACATCTACGAGTGTCTTCGCTTCTCCTACATCGCCAAAGTTATGACTGACCACCGTGATGCCACTATCCGCTTCGCGTTGTTCCGGGTTTCCAGTCTTCAGGAAATCGAGTGCCAGTTGTACTAAGACTTCCGTGGCAGGGCGAGGAATAAGAACATGCGGCGTTACCCGAAAATCACGACCGAAGAATTCTTGTTTTCCGACAATGTATGCCACTGGCTCATGCTTGCGTCGTCTTTCGATGTACTGATTTAGAGTAGCTAACTCATGATCGGAAAATTCATGTTCTGTGTGCGCGTACAGCCAGACACGGTCTTGGCCGAGCACGTGTGCTGCAAGAAGCTCCACATCTAATTGAGGAATATCCGCGGCCGTCTTCAATATCGCTTGGAGCGTCACGGCGCTATCATGCCAGAAGTATGACAAAGCGAATTGCAATTGATTGTCGATTTGCGGCTGACCTTGGCGGGCTGGGACGCTACACGCGCGAGCTTGTGCCGCGCCTGGTGGCGCTGTCACCAGAACTGTCGTGGGTTTTATTGGTAAAGAGGAGCAATGAGGTGTGGCTGAAAAATCTGCCGAGTACTGTTGAGATAATTGAGATCAAAGCTGAACACTACTCACTGGCAGAACAATTTGAGGTACGACGCGCACTTAAAAAATCAAAATCGGGTCTTTTGTTTAGTCTTCATTTCAATGTCCCCTTCTTCTGCCCCGTTCCGTTTGTCGCAACTATTCACGATCTGATTCTACATCGTTACCCAAACCAGGCCTCCTTGGTAAAACAAGTTGGGTATCGCATCATTATGAGAAGGACCGTACGACGTGCGCGAGAGCTGATCGTCATTAGTGAATTTACAAAATACGAGCTCCTGAATTTTTATGGACGTCTCGCTCGGAAGAAAATTACGTTGATCTACGAAGGTGTCGATAAAATCTTTCAGCCTGTTTCTGTGGAGAAGCAATCGCAGGCACGTCAAAAATATGGCCTACAGAAGCCATTTTTCCTCTACATCGGAAATGCAAAACAACACAAGAATGTGCAGACGTTGATTGATGCGTTTGCATCTCTTCAGTCAAACACGCAGGAACTATTACTCATAACAGGCGGAAAAGAATTGGCCGCTCTTCAAGTAAAAAATGGCATTCGCGTAGTCAATGAAGTTTCCAATGAAGATCTTCCAGCATTGTTGAGTGCTAGCTTGGCGTTAGTCACTGCTTCACTTTACGAAGGATTTGGATTACCCGTGGCAGAGGCAATAGCTACCGGTGCAAAAGTGATTGCGGTCGATGGATCTTCTATTCCGGAAGCAGCGCAAGGTCAGGCTTATTTAGTAGAGCCGACCGTCGAAGCATTTGCAGCAGCCATGCGGAATGTTGCTCAACTCCCCTCGCCTACTTCTAAAACTACCTTCTCGTGGGAAGCAACCGCCGCAAAAACGGCAGACCTCTTGCGAGAGACCGTGTAAGCTACGGTTATGGATCGAGCCGGAGACATACTAAAGAGAGTCCTCAATCAAAAGGGTCTTTTGAAAGAGGCCCAGGCTTCCATGGTGGTGGTGAAAGCCGATGAATGGGTTCAAGCCCGTCTTCCAGCCGTCGCTTCGCATATTCATACCGACAAGCTGCAAGACGGCGTATTACTGATGGCTTGTGATAATTCCATTGCTGCCCAGGAATGCCAACAGGGTTCGGCTGGCCTCCTTTCGTACCTGGCCCAGGAGTGTCCGACCGTTTCTATACGAGAAATCCGCACCCTCCGATCGTAAAGAAACCGGCTTTATTTGCTTGCCAGGGCCATACTGGCTGCTACACTCTGCCCGCTTTAAATGGAAGTCCAGCTTCCTTAGAGCACCGCAGTAGATTCCTACTGCACGATCATTTTTGAACCGATCATGCTTATTATTCGCCTCCAGCGCACCGGCCGAAGTAACACTCCTGCATACAGGATTGTCCTTGCAGATAAACGCCGTTCCGCCAAAGGGCACTTTCAAGAGATGCTCGGCCACTACCTCCCAGCCCGTGAACCAACGGTCCTCGAATACAATGAGGAGCGTATTTTAGAGTGGGTGAAGAAAGGGGCACAAGTGAGCGATACGGTCGCCCGCATGCTTACAAAGAAAGGCGTGAAAGGACTAGAGAAGTTCTTCGTCCGCTACGCACACCAAAAGAGTAAGAGTGAGCCGGAAGAACAGCCTGCCGCTCCGGCTGCTGCAGCGCCAGTCGAGGCTCCGAAGGAGGAAAAGAAAGAAGAGCCAGCTCCGGCCGCTGAAGCACCAAAAGAAGAACAAACTCCCCCAGCAGAAGCTCCTAAAGAGGAACCAGCCCCCGCCGAAGCCCCTCCTGCACCAGCTGCAGAAGGTGGTGACAGCGAGCCAAAGGCGGAATAAACTAGCGCACAATGACGACTACTGATTCAGGAGAAGTTCCCGGCTTGGCATTCCTCCAATTCGTATTGGACTCCCTGGTGGAAGACAAAGACGAACTTCAAATAGAAAACCGTACCGATGACCTCGGTATTCTTTTAACGGTCCATGTCAGCGAGAACGACATGGGGAAAGTGATCGGCAAAGCCGGTCAAACTATAAAAGCGCTTCGCACTCTGGTTCGTGTCGTTGGCAGCAATAGCGGCCATCGTGTTAATCTTAAGATCGCTGAACCACCTGCGACGGCGTAACTTCCCCCCTTCAGTATGCTTAGAGAACTCCTCGAAAACGGCAGCATCATCGACATCGTCGCTACATTTGTAGCATTGGCGCTCA
>CAZXUD010000078.1:0-4209 GCA_964643805.1 uncultured Candidatus Peribacteria bacterium
ACGGTGAGTTCACGAAATCTTCGATGTCTTGGGCGATCGTGGTGATACCCAAGTAGTATTTACGAGCACGCTTGATGAGTCCGTAGAGGAAACGAGCGGAATCTTCGTGCTGCATCAGGTTCCAGGCTTCGTCGATGACCAGCAAGCGACGCTTAAGATCTGAACGAATACGATTCCAGAGGAAGTTCAAGATGACGTACATCGCAATCGGTCGCAATTGATCTTCCAAGTCACGAATTTGGAAAACGATCAGCTGACTATTGAGCTCTACGTTCGTCTGTTGATCAAACACGCCGGCGTAACTGCCTTGCGTATACTTCATCAACGTCTGCGCCATGTGTTCACCGCCATCGGTAGTCGAAAGTACGTCTACTAAGTCGTGCATGGTTGGTGGTTCCAATGCAGCCGGCTCTTCGGTATCTAATTTAATGCCTTTCAGGGCATACGTATCTAAGATTGCTTTGTCCAACACACCATCTTCAGCAGGCGTGAGTGTGCCAAGCATCAGTTTGAAGAGTCCATGCAAGCTGATAACAGCGGCACGGAGCACTTCACCAGTCTTGGCCTGTTCGCCACGGACGGCTTTCGGTAAGTCGAAGGGGTTAATGCGGTAATCACTCTGTAGAGAGATAGGAATGTGCGAACCACCCACAGCTTGGCTTAGTTCTACGTATTCATTTTCAGGGTCAATGACGAAGGCCTCGGTGCCAAACATCATCGAACGGAGTAATTCCAGTTTCACTGCGAACGATTTACCTGCGCCGGACGTAGCAAACACCGTGGCGTTTGCATTTGGTAGGTCGAAGCGATCAAAGATGACCAAGCTATCGTTGTGGCGATTGATGCCGTACAAAATGCCATGGTCATCGGTGAGGTCCGAACTAGAGAAGGGGAAACTGGTCGCCAGTGGCGACGTGTTCATGTTGCGGTTGATCTCTAATTCATCGAGTCCGAGTGGCAAGGTACTCACCCACGCATGTTCCATTTGGAATACTGCGGGCTTCGTAAGTACCAATTTACCGCCTAAGAGCGATTCAATGTCGGTCTGCAGCTTGCGGAGCTTCAGTTCGTCATCTTCATAGAGCGTAATGTATAAACCAAATTGGAATAACTTCTCGCGGCCGCGTGCGAGCAGGTCGCGGAGCTCTTCAGCATCTTGCAAAGCAGCTTCCAACGAAGGGTCGCGCACAATGCCGCGCTGTTCCAGCATGCGAATGGAAGCGCGCATTTGCGTCACCTTCTTGCGAAGCATTTTCATAATCGCCCGATTGCTCGAAGGGTAGATGAACTGGGCGATATCCATCTCCGCATCAAAGTTGATGATGGTCGACATCCAGTTTGGGTAGATGTAGTTCGGCCAGTTATGCACATAGAGCGTACGAGCGTGTTTCTCATTCACAATTAATTCATTGCGCTTAATTTCCATACCGGCCGGCGCAATCAAATCCAATGTTTTCTGAAGACCCTCATCATAGTGCTTCAAAACTTCTTGCTCCTCCGATGTCAGAGCCTCGCCGCCTTTGATTCCTTTCAACGTCGACTGTGCCTGGGCATGAAGACCCAGCAAATCGTCGAGAGCGGCGATGAAAACGCTCATTTCTACGCCTTTATTGGTCTGTGTGTCTTTTGGGGCCATAAATCATATTATTATAGCGGAAAACGGGTTTTGGAGCAATCTCTGGAGGGGTACGTAGACAGCGAAATACACGCTTAAAACAGCACTTCTAATAAATAGAAATCTCCGTTTCACAGGAACGACTAACTTCGGCTTATTCTCCTAGAATTCCCATCGGATTCACACCCTGCTGTAGCGGGTCCGTATCACGACGGTTGAAGAGCGAATCAGGTTCCAAAACTTCCAGTTCATCAACCCCAGGAACCTCAATAACTTTCAGTCCGGCGAGTAGCACGGCGCGGTTGAGAGTAATGGCACTTAACCGTTCGTTTGCTACCTTCAATAACTTCTCATACGCCTTCAGTACATCACCTGCTTGGTCGACACGTGTTTCAATCTCTGCTAATTCGGACTGCTGCGTGCTCAATTCCTCCTGTTTGGAACCGGCAAATTCATAATCACCACTGCGCAACGCTTTTTGAATGGCGCTGTTCAGTTCGCGTACTTCTTTTCGTTTCGTCGTGCGTTCCTCTTTGGATTGATCTTCTAATGCTTCTAGTTCAACTGCTTTCCGATCGGCTAAAGTTTTTAAATTGGTTAAAGAACGGAGGTACGTATCCAGCGTTGTGGGCCTGTCCGTGCTACGGTTTAACATATCTGGAATGTTCACCTGCAGCGCCACACCTAATTCTTTGAGAATGGTAAATGTTTCACTGGTTTCAATACCGGTTTGGCCGCTGACAATTTTTTCTTGTGCCGCAATAGCTAGCTGAGCAGAGCGAACGGGGGCAAAACCGCCTTGCGAGAGGAACATGCTGGTATACACGCCAAGCAAGCTCGCCGGTCGTACGGTGCGAACTGCTGTGACTGTATCTAATTGAAGCAAGGTAAAGACGCCGGACTTCGCGCCACTGACTTCTGTTGCCGGTACGTCGACGTTAGAACTCTGCTGCGTGCAGGCAACGAGCGGAAGAGCACAGCCGAAGAGGAGAAGATGGCGCCACTTCATATTCCTTTCATTGTACCATTTTTGAAGAATTTGGACAATCTGCTACAACACAGTACACAAAATGAGAGCACCACTTTTGGCTGGATAAAAATTGTATCCAACTATGGCGAAAACATGAGTCCAAAGTTTGAGCAAGATCAAAATTTGTTTACAGGTAGTAATACCGATTTTCTCCGCTTATAGTTTGCCCGTTCGCTGAGTATTACTTTTGTTCAACCAGCCCCATTTCTTTCGTCATATGCGTGAGCAACTGACATCGAAGGTGCAACAAGCGCTTGCAAAAGCGTATGGCTTGACTGATTTGTCAATCAACTGGGAGCGACCGCAAGAAATTGCTCATGGAGATATGGCAACACCCGTTGCTTTGCAGGTTTCTAAACAAGTTGGCAAGCCGCCACGCGAAGTGGCTGAAGTTATTCTAGAGGCAGTTCAAAAATTGGATGGCGTGGAGAAGGCTGAACTCGCTGGCCCTGGTTACCTTAATATATGGCTCACCCCAGATGCCTTATTAAAGGAGTTGGCCTCAACGCGTCAGGCTTGTGTACAGGCTACTAAGAGAAAGGAGGCACCGGTGATTGTGGAGTATTCGCAACCAAATATCGCCAAGCCGCTCGGAGTGCACCACATTCTGAGTACGGTGATTGGCCAAGTGGTTGCAAATCTCTATGAACATGCCGGTTATTCGGTTGTTCATTGGAACTACATGGGTGACTGGGGGACACAATTCGGCAAGTTAGCCGTGGCCATGGAACGATGGGGGAGCGGCAAACCTGCCAGTGAATATACGGTTGATGAGCTTTTGGCGTTGTATGTGAAGTTCCATGATGAAGTAGAGGCCGATCCTTCTTTAGAAGAAGCTGGTCGCGAAGCATTTAAGCGCTTAGAAACAGGAGACAAAGCCGTTCGGGCCTTCCGTGAAGAAGTTGTCGCTATTACCAAGCAGTCACTTCAGAAAATTTACGATCAGTTGCACATTGCCTTCGATACCGACATAAGCGAAAGCTTCTACGAAGACAAAATGGAGCCGATCATTGAGGAAGGAATCAAGAAAGGTGTCTTTAAGGAGGGGGAAGGTGGCGCGTTGATTGTCGAATTTCCAGAAGAGACCAAGTTGCCTCCTTATTTAGTACGCAAAAGTGATGGCACGACGTTGTACTCCACGCGCGACATTGCGCAAATGCGCTACCGCATAGACGAATACAAGCCATCCAGCATTTTGATTGTTACGGATGTTGCTCAGAAGCTGCACTTTGAGCAATTGGTGGAAACATGTCGTCAATTGAAGTGGAAATTGCCTAAGTTCATCAACATTTTGTTTGGTCGCATGCGTTTTGCCGACAAAAAAATGAGTACGCGCAAAGGAAACATCTTAAAACTGGAAGATGTATTGGCGGAAGCAGTCGAGCGTGCTGAAAAAGTGATTGCGGAGCACGGTGACACCATTCAAACCGATGATCCTCAAGGGCTTTCGGAGATGATGGGCACTGGTGCTTTGGTGTATGGCATGTTGAACCAGAACCGACGAATGGATTTAGTGTTCGATTGGGATAAAGCTCTTAGTTTTGAAGGAAACAGCGCACCGTAC
>CAZXUD010000079.1:0-4198 GCA_964643805.1 uncultured Candidatus Peribacteria bacterium
AATCTTTTTATCATGGTATGAAATTCGTTTGGCAGCTGCTGTAAAGCCAAGTCACTTCCCGTTACCATTTTGAAACTGCGGTATGTTTTGTTGAATGTGCTCTTCATGTCGCTCAAGGCCGACATAATGCTGAGGCGTGGTAAGCCGTCTCGCATTTCCGCTTTTTCCATAATATCCAAATGGCTTTGAAAGTCCTCCGCATATTGACGGCCCCCTTGGCGGAATACGTCGAGACCTTCTTGAAAGGTCATGTTTCTCGGTGTTCGTTCGGCACTAGACATAGGAGGGTCATTCTTCCATGTAGCCAATAAATGTCAATTATACGGTGTTACTTAGGGCTCCCCTTAGAGTAAAATTGCGACAGATGGCTTCCCTCCACATTATTTACGCTAGTAGTAGCGGGCATACTGAGTATGTTGTGCAACTGGTGCAGAAATATTTGCAGCAGAAACATTCGGATGTGGCCGTCAGTATTTTGCTTGCTGAACAGGCGCAGCCAGAGGACTTGCTGAAAGGTGATGTCCTTATTTTAGCGAGCGGTACTTGGAATACTGGCGGTATTGAAGGGCAATTGAATCCACACATGCACGAATACCTTATCAAGCGTGCGGCCAGTGCGGATCTCAATGGGAAAAAAGTCGGCATCATCGCATTGGGTGATGAGCGGTACTACTACACCTGTCGCGCGAACGAACACTTCCGCCAATTTATCATGAACCACAACGGCAAAGTGCAGGAGCCAGCGTTGCTTGTGGTAAATGAACCCTATGGGCAGGAAGAAAAAGTAGAGCGGTGGGCCGAAAAATTTCTCGTAGCCATCAAATGAAGCGCGTCTCGATCAAAGTCACCGGCGCGCAAGGTCAGGGTGTGAACTCCGTAGGAGAAGTTTGTGCTAAAGGGCTCAAGCGTGCTGGTTACTGCGTATTCGGCTACCGCGAGTACATGTCCCTTATCAAAGGGGGGCATAGCAGTTACCAATTAGATATCAGTGACCTGCAGATCAACAGTACCGAGACCGCGGTCGATATCCTTGTATGTTTCAATCATCACGGATTGGAAAAAAACTGGAGCGATGTAAAAGAGAATGGCGTGATTCTGCACCAGACACCGCAGTGGAAGTTCGACCCTACGATTGATGCAGAGCTGAAGAAAAAAAATATCAGCGTTGTGTACATGCCCAATGAAGTCATTCTGCGTGAGCTTAAAGCCCCACCAATCCTGGGCAACATCCTTATCACTTCCGTGGTGTGGACGTTCCTTAAACAAGATCCTGAACAGCTCAAAGGCCTAGCAAAAGAGCAATTTGGCCACAAAGGCGAGAAGGTTCTCGCCTTGAACTACGCGTGCATCGACCGCGCCGCAAGCTTTGCGGCGGAGCACGCGAGTAGCTCCAGCATCACATTGCCGAAGGCAGATAAGAAGTGGAGTGATCGCATGCTTATTACAGGGAGCGAAGCGATGGGTCTCGGCATCGTCCACGCCGGTTGCCGACTCTACACCGGCTATCCCATGACGCCTGCGTCACCACTGCTTACGTACATTGCAGGTTTGCAAAACAAAACGCACATGGTCATCAAGCAGGCAGAAGATGAAATCACGGCTGCGCAAATAATGAGCGGTGCCATGCACATGGGAACACGAGCAGCGACGGGAACCTCCGGCGGAGGATTTGACCTAATGACAGAAACACTTTCGCTGAATGCAATTATCGAAAATCCATCAGTGTTCATTCTCGCGCAGCGTCCCGGCCCAGCAACTGGTCTCCCCACCTGGACTGCTCAAGCGGATCTCTTTCTCGCGTGTTTTGCCGGGCATGGTGAATTTGCGCGTTGCGTCATCAGCGTCAGCGATTCCCAAGATGCATTCGACCTGATGCCAGTCGCCTTCAATCTTGCAGAGAAGTATCAAATCTCAGTCATTGTGATGACTGACAAGCAGATTGCGGAAGCGCTCTATACACAGCCTTTGTACGATCAGAACAAGGCGACGATTGAGCGCGGACACGTAATGGATCCAAAGCTTCTTGCCCAGCTCACCGGTATGGACCGCTACGATCCGAATGCAACAGATGGCATCTCACCGCGCTGGTTACCGGGAACAAACGCAGCCACGTACGTCGCCCAAGGCGATGAGCACAATGCCGATGGCAGCGTGGATGAAAGTGCAGAGAATGCGATGGCTCAAATGAATAAACGCATGGCGAAGTTGGCAGCACTCGAAAAGGAATTACCGGAACCAGAACTCTTTGGTGATCAACACCCAGAAACATTGATCGTTGGGTGGGGGAGCACAAAAGGACCAATGTTAGATGCACTCGAAGGACATACAAAGATTGGTTATTTGCATTACACCTACTTGTGGCCGATGAAGACAGAGAAGTTTGAGAAGCTTGCAAGCAAAGCGAAGCAAGTTGTCCTTGTGGAAGGTAATCACCAAGGCCAACTTGGTATGCTGATTAAGCAGACGTGCGGCTATAACTTTGAAACGAAAGTGTTGAAGTACGACGGCCGCCCATTCTTCGTTGATGAACTCAGTTCACTCCTCGTCAAATGAGAATCCCGATTGATTCCGGTACCGGCCCGACCATGAATGATTATCACAATCCAAACAGATGCACATGGTGCGATGGTTGCGGTGATTATGGCATTTGGACTGCAGTAAAACGCGCACTCGTGGAGCTCGGTCTAGCGCCTCACGAAGTGCTGCTCTGCTACGACGTGGGTTGCCATGGCAATATGAGCGATAAGTTAGAAGGTTACCGTTTCCACGGCTTGCACGGTCGCGTGCTTCCGTTTGCAGCGGGCGCGAAACTCGCAAATCCAAAATTGCCAGTCATTGCGCATGGCGGAGATGGTGCCAGCTTCTCCGAAGGCGTAAGCCACTTGGTGCATTCCATCCGCAGCAACTATCCAATTGTCTTCATCCTGCATAACAACGCGAACTACGGGCTTACCACTGGCCAAGCCAGTTCGCTGACGTGGCAGGGGCAGCCGATGAACACCTCACCAAATGGAATTCCAGAGCAAACACTGCCAAGCATGGACTTTGTCTTCAGCTTGGAACCAACGTTCGTGGCACGTGGCTTCTCAGGCAACATCGATCACATGGTGGAGATCCTCAAAGCAGCAATTCAACACAACGGCTTCGCCTTCGTCGACATGCTGCAAGCCTGCCCAACCTACAACCAGTTCGCCACACACGAATGGATGATGGCACACGTGTATGACGCAGCGAAGGAAGGGCACGATCCGAGTGACTTTGCGAAGGCACGAAAGATCGCGACCGATACTTCGGAGCGAATTTCAACAGGAGTCTTGTATCAGAATAAGAATGCACCGAATTTCTATGAGAGGTTGGTGCCAAGACAAGGAATTACAACGACACCCGTTGAAGAAGTGCAAAAGGTTGATGTGACGGAATTGATGAAGGAGTTTGTTTAGCTAAGACTTAGATTTTTGTTTAAAACACGATATCCTTTTTCTTTCCCCGATAGATAACATTTCAACATCTAAACCTTTCGGAGAGAGAGTAGATGCATTCCTAACAAATGCCCCCTTTGGATGCAAAACTCTTTTAATTTCATTTTCAACTTCTCTTTTATAATTCTCATCAATTATCGCAGAATCAATTCCTGAAGCAAATATGCTTACCGAATGGTCCGGCAATCTCTTTAAGAAAGAAAGCATATCTTCTGGTGCAATAGCTGTGGGGATTTTTTTGCATCCAGCATTGAAATCCTCATAGCCAAGGAATGTTCCATTCTCTAAAGCCTCTCTTAATTTATCAGGCCAAAATGGCTCCACTCCTATGTAGCTTTTTGCCCCCGAGCGTTCTGCGAGTCTATAACCAAGTGCGTGCGTCCCTGCTCCAAGATCTACAAAAATTTGATCTTGAAACTCGGCGAATGCCATGCGACCTTCACGATTAAAATCACTTAATAAAGTAGATGCATGTTCCGTGAATTGACCCTTACCAAATTCTTTTTCACTTGTATCGTCGCCATCAGTATCTGTTGATCTGTTCATTTTAACAGCCTCTTCGATTGTTGGCATATTCTCTATATCAATTTCAGCTAATAGTTCTTTCAGTGGGACAATTGGAGGAGCCTCATATCCAAATTGTTTGAGATAACTACTTCGTAAATTTCTAACGCGAGAAAGAATTTCTTTTGATGTTGAAGTATCACTTGATTTCATTA
>CAZXUD010000080.1:0-4198 GCA_964643805.1 uncultured Candidatus Peribacteria bacterium
TCTACTTCTACCACGAAACAGTTTCGGCCAACTTGGTCGAAGCCACCGAGTGGGTACAAGCGCAACTTGCCCGGACGTGCCCCCTGCGGAGCAGGTGCGCGTTGGTTGTTCGCTTGCGGTTGTCGCTGACCTTGCTGAGGTCGAGGCGCATGATGTTTAGGTTGAGCTTGTGGTGGCCGTCCCTGATTTTGTTTTGGCTGGTTACCTACTGGTTGTGGTGCTCGAGGTTGAGGCTGCGGTTGCTGCCCACGTCGATGTCCGCCCCCAGGTCGGGAGCCCTTTAGCCAATCTCCTACCGATTTCATTATTGTGTTGGGAATTTCTTTCGCCTTCTTCTAAAAATGTGAGAAGGCTAATTGATGAGTTCATCGTACTCCCGCGGGGTCATTTTAGCAAGAACTATTTGCAGCGATGACGAGTTTTTGGCTTACTGATACCAAATTTTTATAAGTCGTTTCTGGTTGCGTCCTACAACCAATCTTCGCATTATTCACGAAATGTGGACGGCGGCAGTTTTGAGAAGCAGGTAAATACGCAAACTGTCGTTGCTGTTTGACCTAGAAATGCGGTAGCCTGACATCCCGTATGGAGGTACAAATCCAGACGGGCCAAACAAAGACCAGGGGGGATACCACCTTGTTCGCAAAATCACTCAAGAATCAGCTGGGTGAACATATATTTGTGTTGCTCCAATTAGAGGCGGAATCACTCGCAGCTCGTACCTTTCACAAAGAATTTTTAGCTGTGGTGAATCACGCATTGTTAGAAACCGAAGGTGACGCACCCGAACGTGTTGATAGCACATTGAAAGAACTCAACGGTCTTATTAAAGGAATGTTGCTGAGCAAGACCATCAAAGATCTCCACGCAATTGTAGGAGTTCTTACGAATGATGGTGCTTTGCACGTCTCACACGCTGGTCGTGCTGAGGCGTATGTCATCCGCGGTGGCACAGCCACCCAAATAACGGAATACAGCCGTGGAAAGCCAACTCCAGCCTTCGTGCATATCGCCAGCGGACAGCTGGAGCCACGCGATACGGTCGTTTTGAGTACGCAACGTTTATTGAGGGCAGTCACACCAGCGCAGTTGGCCCAGCTGGCTAATCGTCCAGATGCTGTGACCACCGAATTAAGGAGTGTATTAGAAGGTGAAAAAGAAGAAGCCGCTTTTGTCATGCTCCATATGGAAGCCAGTACCGATGGCCCCCTTCTTAAAACTTCTCCGGTGGATCGCCGCACACGCACACGCGGCCGGACAACCCGTAGTGGCGGTTCGTCAGTATCTGTTGCAGCAATCGCTGGTAGTGTTCGCAATGTTTTCGGAGGACTCAGTGGCTTTGTGCGCAGCAAAGGTGTGCGCGATAAAGCTTCAACTGCCAAATCTTGGATTAATGAATTCAGCAAAGACTTACGTCATCCACAACGCAAGCGTCGTGCGCATATGCTCTTAGTCGCTGGCGTGTTGGCGCTTTTCCTCATTATTTGGTTGGTCATCAATCTCACCAGCTTCAGTCAACGCAGCCAGACCAAGGCCGAACTTAAGACGATCATCGAACAAGCACGTGAAGATCTCCAAAGCGCAGAGAACAGGCGTCTCACAGGTGATGTAGATTCTGCCAATAGCTTGCTGCAACGCGCTCAGCAGCGCTCACAGCAAGTCATGGACGATAACAGCGGTTACTACCGTACAGAAGCATTAGAATTAGCTGGTTTGGTACGCACGAAGCGCGAAGAGCTGAACAACATCATCCGTCTATCACCACGCACGCTGGCAAATCTCTCTGCTAAAAAAGCTGCTATAACAGCGCTTGGAATGGTCGGCTTGGGTGAAGAAGAATTCATGGTGTATGACCGCCAAGATCTCTACCGCATTTTGCATAACAACGTAGAGGAACCAACCAGACTTTCAGAAGAAGAACTTATATTGAACGGCATTGGCTTTGAGCGGTACCAAACAAATGTGTTCCAAACCACAGGCAATAACGTGGTGGAGCTTATCAATGGACAAGCTACGGTTATGAAAACAGATGACCCTGCTGGTTGGGTGACTGGTAAAGATATCGAAACGTATCTGCGTTTCCTTTACGTACTCTCACCAGAAAATAATCAGATCTACAAATACGAACGCATGAGCAATCGTTACGCAGCGCCAGATGCTTACAACGTAAACGGTGATCTTGCCGGTGCGTTGGACATGGCAATTGATGGCGACGTCTTTGTGCTTAAAGAAAACGGCGTGGTTGTGAAACTATTCCGAGGTGAACAACAGCAGTTCACACTCTTACATGGTCCTGATGATGTATTGAAGAATGCTACGAAGCTCTTCAAGGTAACGGATGGTAACTTGTACTTCTTAGACCCAGTTCAGTCTCGCGTGATTGTCACATCCGATGGCGATACCACAGGTGAAGCCTCTTACATGAAGCAGTACGTCTTAGAAGGCGATGAGATTGGTGAATTAAAGGATCTTTGGGTAGATGCCGAACAGTCTCATCTTTATGTCTTAGATGAAAAGAAGCTCTACGTGGTAGATCTAACGCCGTAAGGTTTATTTCTGGTACCATCGTCGCATGCCACGCGTGCTTGTTTTTGGTACTTTCGATGGACTACACCCCGGTCACCGGTTTGTTTTAACAGAAGCACAAAAGCGCGGTGACGTAACAGCCATAGTTGCTCGTGATGAAAACGTTCAAAAAATAAAAGGACGAGCGTCGGTAGAATCGGAACAAGTACGAATGGAAGCCATTCAAAAAGAATTTCCAACTGTCACCGTTCGTTTGGGTCACGAAAGCGACTACCTTATTCCCGTTCGGGAAATACAGCCGGATCTCATTTTGCTTGGGTACGATCAAAAATTACCACCGGGCGTGAGCGATAATGATCTACCGTATCCCGTAGAACGATTACCGGCATTTGAGCCAGAAAGGTACAAAAGCAGCTTATTGAGGCAGGAGGGTAATTCTTGAGAGGAAGGCCTTTTTCTGCTATAATGATTCGATTTACTTCACACAAATATGAACAACGAACAAACCCCTCTTTGGAAGCAATTGGCTGGTGCCGGCGTTGGTGCAATGGTTGCACTTGCTCTGTACTTTGGATTCAAAGTATCAGCCCCCGCTATCACAGGAATGTTAGTGCTCCCACAAGAGCGCATCGGGTCTGATTCCATTGGTGAAGTACGCATTGCCGCTACAAACATTTCAGAAAGAGATTCACAACGTATCATCAACCGCGCTCAAGAGATTGCTACAAAGCTTTCGAAGAATGCACCAAAGCCAGTCGAGCACAAAGCTGCGAGCAAGGCTTTTGTAGCACAAACAGAAACACCGTTGATCGCAGAACCATTGCAGGAATTACAACCAGTAGAGGCACCAGCAAGCGTGCAAGCTACTGATACAAAAGTAGAACCAGTGAAGGTCGTGGCTGCTAAACAAGTCATTGCTACGGGAAAGACTGATCTACCAGAATCTGGTGTCGGTCTTTGGATGGCGATTCTCGTTGCCTTCGTTGTACCAACCGCGACGCTGTGGAAGCGTAAATTTATGGCGGTGCAGAGCGCACAATCATAAGGTAGAGTAATTCCATGGTCGACCCAACCATTGCGGAAAGCATCCTCTTCTTCCTTCTCGGACTTTGTTTTGGAAGTTTTGGAAACGTGATCATCTACCGTCTACCACGGCAAGAAAGTTTCCTCGGTCGTTCTAAAGATATTCACACCGGCAAAATTCTTCGTGCGTGGGAATTAGTGCCCGTCCTTAGTTTTCTCCTATTGCGAGGACGTTCTCGCTATTCAGGCAAGGCACTGCCTTTGCAGTATCCACTGGTAGAAATCATTAGCGGCTTACTATTTGTCGCTGCCCTCGCTATCCCCTCTTCGAATGGCGTACAGCCAGTCTTCTTAGCAGTGTGTTTATGGCTTCTCTTCCTCATCGCAGTTATTGATGCCAAGACGCAGTTCATTCCTGATGCCGTCAGCTTTGCATTGTTGGTGATGGCATTTCTCTACAGTCTGATTGCGGGACAATTCAACATGACAGGCTTAGTCATTGGCGTTGGGTTCTTTGGTTTGCAGTGGGCACTCAGCAAGGGCCGATGGATTGGCTCGGGCGACATCTTATTAGCAGCCAGTATCGGTCTTCTCATGGGCACATGGCAGAACATGCTGCTGTGCTTAGGTATCGCATATGTCCTCGGCG
>CAZXUD010000081.1:0-4190 GCA_964643805.1 uncultured Candidatus Peribacteria bacterium
AATTCTTTAATGTATCGAAGTTTTGCTTTTCGTACTTGAGTCATCACATCCACCATGTGAATAGGCACACGTATGGTTCTAGATTGATCTGCAACCGCACGCGCAATCGCTTGGCGTATCCACCACGTTGCATACGTACAAAATTTAAAACCACGTTCCACTTCATATTTCTCAACAGCGCGCATCAGTCCGGCATTTCCTTCTTGAATTAAATCAAGAAAGGAAAGTCCTCTGTTTCTATACTTATTCGCAATGGAAACGACCAACCGTAAATTACTAGCAGCAAGTATATGCCGCACCTCGCTCAATTCTTTCCTGGTAGTTTTAATGGGATCCAGTCGTTTCTCCGCTACATCTTGCTGAATAAGCGCTAATTCAAATTCCTCAGAAATCGGCGGAGGTGGCGTGAAGGCATCGTTCACCTCATCCTGATTGTTTTCACTATCATCAGATTCTAAATCTTCATCTATGAAGACGGCTTTTCCTAATAATTCTTTTATATGTTCATCTATTTCATCGGTTGATTTGGTATTTCCATACAAAACTTCAAAAATGCGCACGTTATTTTCAATAACATCGGTTCGCACGGGAGTCTCTTCCATCAAGGTGATTTGTTTATCAATCGTTGCCTGCAGCGCTTTCATCATTTTTTTTCTAATTGCCCGAGGTGCAGTCTCCAGTACTTCTCGCTGTGATCGTTCTCTCTCTTGTAATGCGGCAAGAGTTTTTAGATTAGGGCTCATGCAGGACAAAATCATTTTCTTTGTATTCACAGCAGTTGTTTTCAAAGTCCGATCAAAGGGGCGACCGCTGTTAGTACCAATTGATTGAATCAACTGAAACGCGCGCTGTCTTACAAAAGCAGATTGCAATGCTGCCCGTCGAAATACTAATCGTTTCTCATCAATCGCTTTTCCTAGAGCTATTTCTTCTGGTCGTTTTAACAACTCATACTCACCCATTCCCATTAAATACATTCGTACGGGGTCTGAGTCGGAAACTACAGAGCTTCGCAAACGGCGATTCTCTTCCTGTAGTAGCTCACTTTCATGATAATCATCATAAACATGATCAGCATAGCCATTCATTTCGTCGTCTCGGGGGTTCATAGAGTTCTAAATGGGTGCAAAATGGTATCACTGACCTCTCTGAAAAGGCCATAAATAGCCCACTTTATCGCTTCGCAGAGGTCTGCCAGGACTGCTACCATTCTTCGGTATGAAACCCATGACGACCGACGAGATTCGGCAAGCCTACTTGGATTACTTCAAGAAGAACGGCCATGCGGTTATTCAGGGCGCTTCGTTAGTACCAGAGAATGATCCGACGGTGCTCTTCACCACCGCTGGTATGCACCCATTGGTGCCGTACCTGCTCGGTGAGCCGCATCCTTCGGGCAAGCGCTTGGTGGACGTGCAGAAATGCGTTCGTACCCAAGATATTGATGAAGTCGGCGATGCATCGCACCTTACGATGTTCGAAATGCTCGGCAACTGGAGCTTGGGTGATTACTTTAAGGAGGGCGCCATTAACTTCAGCTTCGAACTCCTCACCAAAGTCCTGGGCATTCCGGTCGATCGATTGGCCGTCACCTGCTTTGAAGGTGATAAAGACGCACCTCGTGATGATGAAGCTGCTCAAATTTGGATGAAGGCCGGTATTCCTGCGGAACGCATTGGGTACCTACCCAAAGCCAAGAACTGGTGGGGTCCTGCTGGTGTCACTGGCCCCTGCGGTCCAGATACAGAAATGTTTTATTGGGTTGGCGAAGGTGAACCGCATGGTAACCCCGCAGAGAATGACGCTGACTGGTTAGAAATTTGGAATGACGTCTTCATGCAGTACAACAAAACTGCTGACGGAAAGTTTGAACCACTCAAGCAACAGAATGTTGATACCGGAATGGGACTCGAACGTGTTGCTCAAGTGTTGCAAGGTGTCAGCAGTGTCTACGAGACAGACCGCATGAAACCAATTATGGATGCGGTGGAAAAATTAGCGGATATGAAAGACGTTCGTCACCAACGCATCATTACGGACCACATCAAGGCAGCGGCCTTTATGATTGCTGATGGTGTTACTCCGGGGAATGTCGACCAAGGCTACGTCTTGCGCCGCATTATTCGTCGCGCTATTCGCTCTGGTCGTCAATTGAAGATCGAAGGCGACGGGAGCTTTACACCACAGATTGCAGCGGTAGTTATAAGCGAATACAAGAATACGTATTCAGCCCTTCAGCAAAAGGAAAAAGAGATACTAGCCGCTCTGAAAAATGAAGAGGAACAGTTCGGTAAAACTTTGAAGGATGGTATGAAACAATTTGAGAAAGCCATCGAAACCGCTGGTCAAACGCTTGATGGAATTACCGTGTTCCACCTCTATGACACGTACGGCTTCCCTCTCGAACTGACCAAAGAATTAGCGGCTGAGAAAGGCTTACAAGTTGATGAAAGTGGTTTCCAAAAAGCGTTTGAAGAGCACCAAGCGAAATCGCGCGCTGGCGCGGAGCAGAAATTCAAAGGTGGCTTGGCAGATCACAGTGCAGAGACGACGAAGTTACACACTGCGACTCATCTCTTGAATGCCGCGCTCCACAAAGTGCTTGGTAATCACATCTCTCAGAAAGGTTCCAACATTACCGCGGAACGTTTGCGTTTTGATTTCAATCACGCGGAGAAAATGACACCGGAACAAATTACGGAAGTAGAGCGACTGGTGAATGAAGCGATTGATGCCGACTTACCTGTGAGTTACCACGTGACGAGTGTGGAAGGTGCGAAGAACGAAAACGCGATTGGCGTCTTCGGTGAGCGCTACGGTGAAGAAGTGAAGGTCTACGTGGTGGGTGATGGCTCATTCTCCAAAGAGATCTGTGGTGGCCCACACGTCGCAAGAACCGGCATGATTGGCAAGTTCAAAATCCAGAAGGAAGAAAGTTCTTCCGCGGGCGTTCGTCGTATTAAAGCCGTTGTTTCTGGTGGCCCAGAAGATATAGAAGTTGCTACTCTGGCCAACTAAAACCATGCTGTCCCTCATTCTTCCAACCTACAACGAGGCAGAGAACATTGAAGAGTTGCTGCCAAAAGTACAGCAAGCTCTCACGGGTATTGAGCATGAAATTATTGTGGTCGATGACGATTCTCCTGACCAAACCTGGCGCATTGCCCGGGCAATGGCCAGCAAAATGCAGTCAGTGCACGTCCTCCGCCGCATCGGTCGGAGCGGCTTATCCTCTGCCGTTGTTGAGGGTTTTTTGGCTGCCAAAGGCGACGTTCTGGCAGTGATGGATGCAGATGGGCAGCATGATTTATCACTGTTACCAAAGATGTACCAAGCAACAAAGGAAGCCGACATTGCCATTGGTTCGCGCTATATAGAAGGAGGCAGCGTTGGCGAGTGGGATGAACAACGTTATGCTCTCAGTCGATTGGCCACGCGCAAGGCCACCAGGCTTTGCCGCATCAAAGTAAAAGATCCAATTAGCGGCTTCTTCGCCATTCGTCATGATGAGTTTGACCAGGTGTTACCTCGGTTGAATCCCAAAGGTTTTAAAATCTTGTTAGATATTTTAGTCCATGTTGAGGAGGACACGACTGCCAAAGAACTCCCCTTCCGTTTTGGTCAGCGTTTGCACGGTGACAGTAAAATGTCGCCTCAAGTACAACTGCAGTACATTGAGTATCTGTATGACGTGACGATTGGTCGTTACCTTCCCCTACTCTTCATTAAGTACTGCATCGTCGGAGGTTTAGGGGTGTTAGTCCACATGATGACATATGTTGCCGCCGCCAGTTTATTAAATGGTGATGGTGCGCTCCCAATAGTGAACGTTTCCGCCGCACTTTTAATTGCGACTGAAGTGGCCATCTACTTCAACTACCTTCTGAATAACGTCTGGACCTTCGCGCGGCATCGCTTGCGCGGCTGGAACGCTGTAAAAGGTTTTGTGTGGTACAACTTCGCCTGTCTCTTTGGCGCCTTTGCGAACTTGTCGATTACTACGTTCCTCTACCAGAACGGCACGCATGAATTAATGAGTGTGTTTATAGGAGCCACGGTGGCCGCTGTGTGGAACTACACCATCAGCCGCATGCTGACCTGGCGCGAGTAATTAGGTACAATCAATTGGTGCGTCGCTTCTTAGCTGCTATTGGGTTATTACTCATTCCTGCTGCCGCTTTTGCTGCGGC
>CAZXUD010000082.1:0-4140 GCA_964643805.1 uncultured Candidatus Peribacteria bacterium
TATCGGCTCCATCGTGGGTAGTAACTTGATTGATAAAGCCAAAAACGACAGCAAGAAAGATGGCGATGAAGACGAAGATGATTAGGTTATTCGTCTAACTCCCCTACTAAGCTGTGCTCCGTAAAGTCGCGGAGTTGTTTGAGGTTTTTTGCATACGACAAACTCCACATCAATTTTACCAGCGCACACTCGTAGGTCATGTTACTACCAGAGAGCACACCAATTTTTTCCAGAATGATTTGTTTATGATACCGACTTAAGTCCACGTTCCCACGCAACGCTTGTGAAGTCATTAGGACCGGAATGTCTGCGTTCGTAACTTTTTTTAGCCAAGGGAACAGTGCTTCTGGAATCATTCCAGGCCCGTACGTCCGCATGACGATGCCCGCTGGTTTGGATTCCAAGGTTGCTTCCAAAAAACTTTCTGTGATGCCAGGATGTAATGTGAGCAATGCAACATTGGCCGTAAAATTTGGCCGGCAGTTAAGTGCGCGCTTGCGGCGCACCATACGGCCTGGCCACAAGGTTGTTTCCACATTGAACTTTGCGAGCGCCGGACAAGACGGTGAATCGAACGTCACCAGTAATGACTGGTCGACCTTCTTAATGCGCGATCCTCGCAGGACGCGAGGCCCAAGAACCACGCACACTTCGGCAATATCTAACTGAGCGGTGCGAATGGCATGAATAAGATTCATGCGGCCGTCACCGGCTAATTCATTAATCGGCAAAATAGCTCCCGTGAGAACCACAGGCTTACTCAAGCCCTGCAAGGCGAAGCTCAATGCAGCCGCAGTGTAAGCCATTGTATTGGTGCCGTGGACCACCACAAATCCTTCAAAATCGTCGTAGTGCTCCTTAATACTGAGGGCAATTTCCGTCCACAGTTCAGGAGTTACTTCTGATGAACCGACGTTCGCAATCGAGAAAAATTGGAGAGATACCTCGCGTTGGAGCTCAGGCAAAAACCGGTGAATCTCATTCAACGACTCAATGGGCTCCATGCGCCCTGTCCGCTGGTTCATTTGCATTCCGATGGATCCGCCGACGTAGAAGAGCGCAATGCGCGGACGTGCCATAGGGAAAGTTTAGTGAAGCACACCCCTCGTGGAAAGACATTAGCCTTGCTTAACCTTGTGCCAATACATCCTCCACTTGCTTGATGGTTTCTTGCATTTTTCCTTCGCGATTTACAATTTGGTAATCGCAATCATCCGCATAATCGAGTTCTTTTTCCATACTCGCAATGCGGCGTTGTAATTCATCGTCGGACATTGGGGCACGCTTGGTGATGTGCGCGATTAATTGTTCTTTGCTTTCTGGCAAAATGAAAACTGACTCCAAAGCATACTCGGCCGATTCACCACGGAATAAGCGGTGACTGCGAATGCTGTCGAACCCTTGTACATCTACTTCGCGCACTACGACTTTTCCCTGTTCAATTGGTGGAACGATTTCTTCAGCGAGTGTGCCGTACCGCGCACCGCCGAGGACTACCGCCCACTCGAGCACTTTGCCCTCTTCTACTAAGGCATCGAATTCACCATTGGAGACAAAGTGATACAAATCATCCCCTTCGCCATCGCGCCGAGGGCGCGTGGTCGCTGAACGAGGAAACACGAGTTCAGCGTGCTTTCTACGTAACTCTTTCAAAATGACGCTTTTACCCACTCCGCTGGGGCCAATGATGAGGACCAATTTGCCTGTTTTGCCCATATCGCTCGGCATCCTACCCGAGCTTTCCATTGCCTGCGATGCCATTTTCTGCTATCATAGTAAGATTTGCTCTTTGAAATTCCTGCCTCAAAAATCGCAGTGAAAGGTAGGAAGTGACGCCAAGCACGTGGTGGTTTCGGTGGCTCCTGCTCCCGAGTCTCATCGCAGCTTGGTCATTAGCCCGAACGCAGTTCGGGCCCCCGCTCCCTCCTGTACTCAGCAATGAATGCAGAAGGGTGCGGGTGCTTAATGTCACTTCCTTCCCTTCCCTGCCTTCGGCTGACCACCGTTAGACAAACACAAACACGCCCTCCCAAGGCACAAAACTGGGCGCAGTCCGACCGACACGGGCAAACACAAACATCAAAAGAGCGTATGAGCTCGTGAATCTCATACAATGGGTAGGGAACACTCCAGAGTCTGGTCACTTTGGACCGAGGGCATCTACTCTCTTAGCAGGGCGGGTGCCCTTTTTTGTAGTGTGATGGTGGAGCCAGCGGGATTCGAACCCGCGACCTCTTGCATGCCATGCAAGCGCTCTAGCCAGCTGAGCTATGGCCCCTTTTTAGCTGAGGTACGATAGAGATCACCCTCTATGGTCTCAAGTCGATCTATAGGTTTTTTCTCATTCCGAAAGGGCAAAACCATTTTCCCGTGCAATTCCAAGTGCTTGTTTATAGAGAATTTTTGCACGATCCATTTCTCCTGTAATTGCGCATAGATCGGCGTGAAGCATAAGCATTGATGGACTCGATAGGTCATACTGTTTTTTATCGAGCCACGCTAAATCAATGTGTTGTCGGTTGGACTCTACCGATTTGTCCACGATACCGTGCCTTTTCAAGGAAGCGATATATTCTCTTTGACGAGGATCCAGTAGGTCAATGACTGCGCTCATAATCTCACTATCGCTTACAGTTTCTGCCACGTGGCATCGTGTTGTTCGCATTCCCCAGTCGAATATTGCTCCTGTCATAAGTTCACTGCTTTCTCGCGAATGAAGATTCTTAAATTTTCTTCGCACCTCTGCAGCGTGATCTACCGGTGTTTCAGATGTGGTATCGGAATCTTCTTCGTCATCATCTTCAAGATTCGGAGATCGGTAAGGATTCTCTCCATCATTTGCCGATCCTTTGAGCCAGCTAAAAATTCCCATAAGGACTCACGATAATCCTGTGCCTGTTGTGAATCAATGAAATGGTGCGCCCGGCAGGATTTGAACCTACGACCTTTTGGACCGCAACCAAACGCTCTATCCGGGCTGAGCTACGGGCGCACGAAGAAAATGACTTAGCGAGCGGCAGGGTAACATTGCCTCGCTGCACAAACAATCAGATGGAAGTGATTATCACACGTGATATTATGACTTGGTGCCCCTTACCCTCCCCGATCTTCAGGCGAAACTAAAAGAATGGAAGGGTTGTAAATTAGCGGAGAAATCAAACCCGGTTCTTGGTGAAGGTAACCCTCATGCAGAAGTGATGTTTATTGGAGAAGCGCCAGGACAGAAAGAAGACGAACTCGGGCGCCCCTTTGTAGGTGCTGCCGGTAAGTTCTTAGATGAATTGCTCGCCTCTATAGATTTGCAGCGACCAGATGTATACATCAGCAACGTTGTTAAGTACCGCCCCCCAAACAACCGTGACCCGACCGATGAAGAAAAAGAGCAATGCATGCCTTGGCTTAAATTAGAAATTTCTTTGATCAAACCGAAAGTGATTGTGCCGCTTGGACGTCATGCCCTTGGGCATTTCTTTTCCAAGCTGAGTATTTCCAATTGCCATGGCCAACCGCAAAAAATTAATGACGCCCTCACGGTGTTCCCGATTTATCATCCAGCTGCTGCACTGCATAACGGGAACCTTCGCCAAGCATTGTTCGATGATTTTAAAAATTTAGGTGATTTCCTGAAGCAACAGAAAGCATGAATTCCCTTCTCTTTGGCATCTCGTTGGCCGCACTTCTTTCTACGACTTCTTTATTGATTGTTATTCTGCGCGTCAGTCCTCTGACTGCACCGTATCAAGCAGTACCGGCATTCTTCCTGAGCGTATTTCTCAGTGTTACCTCTATCAGCATTCTTGCGTTTGCGGTGCTATGGAAACGCTGGCCGATTCACTCGTGGGATACTGGTAAATTAATGAGCATCGCTATTCGCCAAGGCGTCTTTGTGGGTGCAACGGTGATTATTGCCCTTATGTTCTTGGCGCTGGGTCTCTTAAACTGGTGGATCTGCATTCTAATTGCGGCGGTGTTCGTCCTTATTGAATTGGCTTTGCCTCACTAGAGTCTGGCCGGTTCTAAGGCTACTATGGTCCGGAATGAGTACGGACCAACAGAATTGGCAGTCGTTCTTAGAACGCGCTGAATCAGCCGCGGATGCGGCCAATCTTTCTGCTATTGAGCAGGCAGTCATCGGCCGCA
>CAZXUD010000083.1:0-4069 GCA_964643805.1 uncultured Candidatus Peribacteria bacterium
TAGGGTCCTTAATGGTGATTTTCTTTTCTGGAATGTCGATATTGTGCTGATCACGGAGAGCCTCCGAAATGTGCTTCTCTGTAATAGCAGCGTACAACTTGCCAGTCTTCGTCAGCTTTCGCTCGAAGACGACTTCTTTACCATGAGCAACGGCCGCAACAGCTGCTTGGCTCATACGTTCACGCTCACGCTCTTCTGCACGAGCACGAATGCGTTCACCGTAACGGCGGCGCACAGTTGGCGTGGCAATTATTGCCTTAGCCTGTGGCAGAAGATGATTGAGGGCATAACCGTCTCCGACGAGGAGAAGATCGTCTTTTTTACCAATGCCCTGAATATCTTGGAGGAGGAGAACTTCCATCATGAGATGTAGACGCAGATAACTTCGTAATGTGACCGAAAAAGTCAGCCACACCAGAAGTAAAGAAAAATTGCCGGGATATTCTAAGTACAATGAAAGGCTAAGTCAACATAATCTTACTTTGTGTGCAAATTATGTGTTCTAGCCTTAGAGCTGCCGGAAAAGCCAAGGGAAGAATGACCACCAGGAAAGGCCATCCTTGAATACCAGCTCTTCATGCACGTACCAACGGTGGAGGGTAAGGAAGCGGTCGGAGTGTAAAGAAAGCTTACCCAACTCTATTCCCTGCAGATTTTGGAAATATGCATAGGTATAAACAGGGGAGTAGAGGAAGATGGCCGGAACGTCCTGTTTCAGGACATCACGGAGCTCGGTTAACGCTTCGGTGCGCTCCTCGTCGTCGCCCGTTTTACGGATTAATTCGAGGAGAGTGTCTGCTTCCAACGAGGAATACTGGGAGAGGTTGTAGGCATCGAGCAGTAATTCATTACGGGCTTCCGTCTGCTTTTGTTTACCGGAACTATGCCAGTAAGGGTAACTGTCTAAGTTATCAAGCAGTGACTGGCCAAAGAGGAGTACGTCGTAATCACGACGGAGAACCTTCTCTTCAAATTCGGCGCGGGTTGCAGGAATGTCTATTCCAACGTGCACACCGAGAGCCGCCCATTCTTTCTGGACTAACTCGGCAATGGTTCGGTACTGCGGAGGCGTGGGGCTGGTGAGAAGTCGTAAGGATAACTTTTGGCCACGGTCATTCACCCGTATGTCGGTTGGGTCCGTGGGTTCTCGCAGACGCAACATGCCGTCCTCTACGTAGAGATCTTCAATGGTGATTTTTTCTGACTCGGGAACCTTGTTGTCTTTAGAGGCGATGTAGCGTTCCATTAACTCCTGTTCGGCTGTCGCAGTTTTAAAATCTTTGGCTTTGTTTGTCCTCCAAACATAAAAGGAGTCCACGGTGGCGCCTTTATCATTGGTCAGTTTAATTAAGTTAAAACCAAGACCAATAGCACCAGTTCCGGTTGTGGGCAGTGAAGCAATCCACGCACCTGACTGGGAGGGGAGGGGAACGAGGGGAGCAGAATTCAACTTACCCCCCAGGGATCCTACGTCTGTGATTGAGCCAGTAATTGTTAAGACCGCACCTGTATCTAAGAGGACCACCGGAGATATCTTCAGCACCCCAACACTGTTTGCTTCGCGCATTTCAAGGAGACGCTGCAAGCGAACCTTTTCTGGCATGTGCCAGTCGGAACTAAACAATGCCCCTTGTGCAGCTGCTTGATCAAATTGGTAATGCCAATCGGATACATCAATTTCCAGCAGCGGTGTGTCAACAATCAAAGACTGTTTGATGGTATCTACGATCTCTTGTTTATTCGTTCCCAGTTGTAATGCCAAACGCAGCTGTCTCTCCTGTAAAAATGGACTATCCAGATTGAAAAAGAGTGCGACATATTGAGGCAACGTGTACGTAACCGGTTTATAACGACGTGGCACTAATGGTTCACCTTTCTCGGAATGAGGCACTAAACGAACGCCTTGAAGATTGCGTAAATCAGAGAGGAGAGTGGAGTAATCCGGGAAAATACGGAACACAACACGCTCTAAGTGAAACGTGGGTTCAATTTTTCTGGGGAACCGCTCTAGAGTCACTTCGGTACTCAGTTCCGTTTGGACTAAGCCCTTAAACGCATACGGACCCGCTCCAATTGGCGCAAAACCAAAGTCGAAGGTTTGGTCCAACTTATCAACCGGAACGCGGTCAAACGAACTTTTAGGTACCAATCCCAGCGTTAAGTTACTGGTAAAGAACCGGTAGGGTTCTTCTAATTTAAAACGGACCGAACGATCATCAATGGCTTCTACGGTAACCCCGCGGAAGTTTTGACGGAGGAGACTATTGGGAAATTGAGGGTCTTGGACTGTCTGAAAAGTAAAGAGAACATCTTCTACCGTCACAGGGTGTGGTTTCTTCTCCGTGGAATCATGCCAGTAAATGTCATCTTTTAACGTAAGCGTATAGAGACGACCATCTGGATCTACTTTCACAGTCGCAAGGTCTTCTTCAATTTCCTTTGTTTCTGGGTTGTACTTCAGAAGTCCGGAAAAAATGAGCGACACAATGTCTCGGTTTACGTCGTTCGTGACGGTGAACCAAGGGTTAAGTGGCATCATTTCGCCCACAGACCCTTCAATGTACGTACCTCCGGCGGAGGGGACTAATTTGGTGCTGTCTTTGTAGAAAATCCTCAGGGAAAGAATCGCCGAAATCACGAAAGTCAGTGTGAGACCGAGTATCAGCCACTGTTGCCACGACAAACGCAAACGGTGGCGAACCTTAAGGTACCGGAGAGTCATGCCGGGGCACTATACCGTAAATTCAGTCCCCGAGCTCAAGAAATTAGACAATGTACCAGCGAGCGATGGTGAACCCGAAGAAGATGACGGAAAGCCAAATCGTCAGGTTGTAAATCAGTTTTTCAGCACCACGGCGTTGAACGACATTCGTGAAGCCGGCGCCGCCAAAGGTGGCAGACAAACCAGAAGCACGGTGTTGCAACAGAATGCAAATGCTCATAAGCACAGCAACCGCCAAGTGAAAAATGGTAATCAAGTTTTGCATTGGCGAAAGTTTAGGGCGTGACTTAGCTTTAGACAACAGGGATTCCCAGGTATTATCTCACCAAGAGAGGGGAGGATTCCCACCTCTGCGGATTGCGGGTGATTAGCTCAGTTGGTCTAGAGCGTCTGGTTTACACCCAGAAGGTCACAGGTTCGACCCCTGTATCACCCACCATTTACTGTTTTATGGCTAAAACGGCTTATATGCCGTGTTTAGCATGTCAGGGTTACTTGACATATCTATTAAAACTCATTATTATCGCACACCTTTTTGTTTCTACCCATCTTTTCAAGATGCGCATTCCTCAACGTTTCCGTGTCATAGGAACACTCGCCCTCATGATCTTGGTGGTCATGCTCCTGCATACAATTGCCGGAAAAAGTGCGGGTATTAACGCAAGTGCTGAAGCATACAATGAATGTTCGGATGGGCGAGACAACGATCTCGATGGCGATATCGATTACCCACAGGACGATGGCTGCGACACTCTGCGCGACGATTCTGAAGGTGCACCACGTCGTGGTGTGTTCATTAGCGTGACCGATGGTCGCGATGAAGTGCGTCCTGGTGACAGCATTGTCTACCGCGTAGAAGTTCGTTCCGACCGAACCGATGAACGCACTGTCGATGTGCAATTACTGTTGCCTCACCAAGCGAATTTAGTTTCTGCTAGCCACAGTGGCATACAACAAGGCAAGACCGTTGTTTGGCATAACGTGAGTGTCCAGAAAGGAACGGATCGTGTCTTAACGGTGAACGTCGAAGTGAATCCGAATGCAGAAGATAATCTGTTGATGGTGACGGAAGTCACCAGCGATGGACAAGCTGCAAAGGACACAACTCGTGTGACTCGTGAAACACGTCCTGTAGATCAAGACGTACGCCTTACTATTACAGACGGCCTTACGTTTGCCCGTCCTCTCCAATTGATTAGCTACCGCATTGTAGTGACCAACCGTGAAAACAATTCACAGGTGGTCGACGTGAATGCTCAAATGCCACCAGAGTTCTTAGTACAGCAGGTGACTGGTAAGCACCGCCGTGACGGTCGTCGTGTGATGTGGGAAAGCGTGGCACTCTCT
>CAZXUD010000084.1:0-4017 GCA_964643805.1 uncultured Candidatus Peribacteria bacterium
CTCGTCCGTTGAGGGTGCTTCAACTTGGATTGTTTCTTCCACTGGTTTCACATCTGCAAAGACTGCCACTACTCCATGGTGATGAGGAGGAACTTCTTTAGTGTCATCGAGAGTCCAGGTCCGTTCTGTTCGTAGGGTAACTCCGTATTTAGAAACCTCGCGACCAAGTGCCTCAATGTCTAAACGTGCATAACGATCTAAATCTTCATAGACAGATGTTTCATCCACGACAACCATGTGACGCGCTTCTGGATGATATTTCGCAGCGTCTCTAAAATAGAGTGAAGCAACATGATTGTTCAACATACGAATGACGTCATGCCAAATACTTAAGTATGTTCGAATATGGTCTTTGGATATTTCCTCAGGATACTGTTCTGCAAAGTGCATCAGTTTATCCCGGAATTCCCCTTCTGTTACGGCAAACATTCCTGTTAATAACAAATTGGCAACAAAGAAACGGACCTTCGCGGTCCCTTGAGCAACATTCGTAAAATTGAGACCTTCTTCAGCAGTAATACCTAACACTGCCGCTTCACCCTCACGAGATGGTGCTTTTAAGTTCCGTGCTGGTGCCGCTTCAAGAGCAGTAACACTAAATTCTTGTTCTAATTCACTCATAAAATCTTTGAATTCTTCGACTGTCTGAATGGTATCAAGAGCGCTTCCCACCACGGACTCAAACTTACTACTAAGACCATACGATAAATCTCGTCGAGCCAGACGAAGACGGGGGCGGAGGGATTTGCTAGCAGAAGACAATGACAAATCTGCATCTTGTAGAACCTCGCGGGAGAAGTCGGTCACAATCACGCGTGGATGATCGCTAACATAGGTTTTAATAATTGCTGGTTCAAAATCACGTTGGCTTGCCACTTGAAAACCAGGTCCTGCAATAACCAGGGACCCATCCGTTGCCTTAATACCTTGATCACGTAAATCAAAAATCCATTTGAGGTACGCAGTTCGAACATTTAAATAGTGAGTTGGATCCACCTCATGACGCGCCCACATGTCCGCATAGGATGTTGAGAGTGAGTCGTACTCGCCACTGTGGCTATCTTCTAAATAACCACCAGACGGGAATAAATTCATACGGATTACAACATTATTTCAGATTAGGCAAAAAAGAAAGAATTTAGGGCAAATTATCTCCTTCTAACCACTTTTTTCACCGTTGGAACCTGTAATAGAGCGTCGTATAATCCACTAAAATCCTCGAAATCCTTTACCTCTAACCGAATCGTATAAAGGGCGTCCTGAGGGGGTAAGGCGTAGACTTTAAAGAGGGATATGTTGATATCCCGTTCCGCAAAGCACTTCGTTATCTCGTAAATCAGCCCCTGCCGATCGAGGGCATAGACCTCAATTTCTATAAGGTGGGTACCCTGATTAAGAACTCGCGAACGAGGTAGTAAATGGAAAAATTGAAGAACCCGTAATGGCAAACTGGGTGTACTGGAAAGAATTTTTTTGTATTCGTTTATAACCAGACTCAACGAAAGTTCTCCGCTACCAATCTGCTCCAAAACAATTTCAAAGGAAGGCCGTTTTACTTCTTTTGCTAAATGTCTTTGTAACGATGGTAAGTGAAACAAAATTCCGACTGGTAACTTGTACTTACGACATTCGCTTTCGAAAAGGCGCTTACCATCTTCATAGCGTTCTTTCTTTGGTCGATGCTTCAATGATTTTTTTAAGTTTTCACGTACTTCTATACTTTTCACTTTTTCAATCCACATACTCTTGGGTTGACGCCCACCATTACGGACAAGCTCGAGAGCAACAGTATCACCATCATTAAGAACATACGCTGCTTCTTTCAAATCACCATTGACCCGAATACCCGCTAGGTACGGCATGTGATCTGGATTCACAGTGAAGGCAAAATCAATACCGGTGGCACCTTGTGGTAAGGTAATAATTTCGCCCGTCGGTGTGAAAACATTAATGCGCTTTTTTAAAACAGTTTGATCCAGATCTGTAAGATATTTCTCTTTATCAAAGGAGACAGCATGGAGGGACCCCAGTGCTTTGTATACGTCATTCGAGCGATCTGCAGCCCATTCAGATAATTTGCGACGAGAGGCGTACTCCAACATTTCTTCTGTTTGAATGCGCAAACGTACCCGATGGTTTTGAGCCAGAAAAATAGTAGTGTGCAAGGCACGGTATCCGTTTGGTTGTGGTGCGTTCACGTAATCTCTAAAAGAGCCAGATTGAGCCGGATAATGAGAGTGAATTTCACCCAGAACTCGATAGCATTCCAATTCTTCCTTCGCTTTTTTCAAGACTATTTGAACAGAATCAATGGAATGCGCGTCGTCCAAACGTTTGATGTTACCCTGCAATTTGCTATAGACCTGGTAATCGGTCATCAGATCTAGCGATGCGACTACTTCATCCTTTGTTTCACTATTGATGCGTTTTACAAAACTTTCTCTCTCTTTCTGTACCGCTTTACGAACACGCGTAATTTCGTCATGCCATTGTTGGCTCTCTTTGGGATATGCCAATGGAAAACAAATTTCTTCAAAGGTTCGCTTCAGTGACCACCAACCAACAAGTCGAGCGAAGGGCACGTAAATATCTAACGTTTCTCGTGCGATGCGAAGCTGCTTATCTGGCTTTAGGGACCCAATAGTGGTGACGTTATGCCAACGGTCAGCAAGTTTAATAAGGATAACTCTTAAATCTTCATTCGCCGTCAGTAGCATTTTTCGCAATGACCCCAACTGACGCTCGTTCCGTCTTCCTTCGTATTGCAACTTCGTCAACTTTGTAACACCGTTCACAATCTTGGCCACTGTCTCCCCAAACATTTTTTCCACATCCTTGTACGTTGCGCGATCATCTTCTACAACATCGTGAAGAAGCGCGGCAATGAGTGTGTGTTTCCCTGCTTCGTAAGAAGCTAGGTAAATTGCGATAGCAATCGGGTGTGTAATGTACGGATCACCTGATTCTCTAAATTGGCCGCGGTGCCATTCTGTTGCTTGGTTCAATGCCTTTTCTACAGCGTTCCTATCCCCTTCTGACAGGTAATGTATGGCTTTCAGAAGCTCTTGTTGTGCAGTAGCGAAAGACATGAGTGTGCATTGTACTCCACCCTCGAAAGCATTCGGTATCAGTTTTACTATTTTCTACCCTTTCAGCAGATCGTCGACATTCCCCGCCACGCTAATAAGGTTTCGGTACGCCTGCTTTATTTGTGGCTCGGTATATTGTGTTGATGGGATACCGGGTTGTTCTTGTTCAAGCAATTGTCGAATTTTATCCACTACTTCAGTAATGGTGGAACCCACAGCCTTGAAACGCGCAAAACCTCGAAATCCTTCTGCTTGAACGACCTGACGTGCCAAGGTATTGAATGCATCGTGAGACGGCGGTGCTGGGAGACGCGAAATTGGTTGCGTCGACGGCCATAGGTCCGACTGATCTTTTGGATCATGGGGTCCAGACGATGAAGGAAAAATAATGCTCATGTGTGCGTACATTTTCTTAAAATTTAAGGAAAGCGTCAATGAAATGATCATCATTCTTTACATTCCCCAAGCTGCAAATTCCAAGCTGCAGCTGCCTTATGTAACACTTTTTGTGTACACTCTCTCCACATGTTCGACCCCGTTGACCCCAAACAGGCTCTCCCCGACGTCGAGAAGGGCATCTTGCAGTATTGGCAAGAAGAGGATGTATTTAAAAGGTCGATGAAACAACGGTCCTCGGGCACCGGTGATCTACTGGACGGCAAACCCGGGCGCGGCGAACAATTTTCGTTCTACGATGGTCCGCCTTTTGCCACGGGCTTGCCTCACTACGGCCACCTCTTGGCCGGTACTATTAAGGATGTCATCCCCCGCTACCAGACGATGCGCGGGAAGTACGTGGAGCGCCGCTTCGGTTGGGACTGCCACGGGTTACCGGTAGAGAACTTGGTAGAGAAAGAGAATAACTTGAAAGATCGCCGCGACATTGAGGCCGATCTGCTGTTCGCCTCGATCCAGACACTCGGACGCA
>CAZXUD010000085.1:0-3993 GCA_964643805.1 uncultured Candidatus Peribacteria bacterium
CTCTCTACCGATCTTTTGGAATACACCTTGGAACCACAGCCAGTCGAAGATCGTATTCGACGTTCGTTCGGCGAAGGTGAATTCCAAACGTTGCTGCAAAACTTGCTCGATACATCTGCGTTGGCCGATGTCCGTCGTTTGCTCCATGGGCAAAACGCTCGCATCTTAAAAGAGCAGAACCTGTGGCCGATGCCCCTTCTCAAGATTGGAAGCATTGAGGTGCTCCCGAACGCAGGCGATGGCAGCAACCACCTGACAGTGACAGTGCATGCCTACCGGCTTGCGGACTAAAATCTCCGTGAGCGTTCTTGCTCCCGAGGGGCGTATGCCCCACACTAGGGAGGTTCCTATTTAATTTTTTTTCAAACTTTTTGCCAGTCCAACGTCCGAGGTTTACCGGCCAAAGTAGTGAGAAGCGGCCGCGCGCCAACGAAGAAATTCGCGTGGCTGAGGTTTTGCTTATTAGTGATGAGGGCGCCGCCGAGACGTTACCAACTACAGAAGCGTTGCGTCGTGCCAAAGAAGCAGAGCTCGACTTAGTCGAAGTCTCCCCAAAAGCCGTACCGCCTGTCGTTAAGATCACCGATCTCGGTCGTTACATGTACCAAATAAAAAAGAAGGAGCAGAAACAGAAAGCCCACACCAAGCAGACCGAAGTAAAAATGCTACGGTTTGGTTTCCGTACCGATCAGCACGATATCGACCGATTGCTCGACCGTGCCCGTGAGTTCTTCGAAGAGCGACACTTGGTAAAATTCGTGGTCCGTCTGCGTGGTCGCGAACTAACGAATAAGGACTATGCGAAGCAGAAACTGGCAAATGTGGTCAAAAGCTTGGCCGATGAGGCCGAAATCGAGCAGGAAATTAAGCCACAGGGAAATATGTTTAGCGTCATCTTGAGAGGGAAGCGATAGTCGTTTGAAGGGCTCCGTCGATGAATTCTCCCACTTTTTCCTTGTTCCTGGCCTGAAAATCTTTAAGCTACCCCGCGATGCCTAAGCAAAAGTCTCACAGTGGCGCTAAAAAGCGTGTTCGCCGTACCGGAAGCGGTAAGTTGGCGATGAAGCGCAATAGCCGCAATCACTTATTGCAGCAGAAGAATAAGCGTCAAAAGCGCTTAGGCCGCACCATTATGGTTCACTCACGTGATCAACAGGTCTTAGAAGATCTTCTCCCTTACCTTTAAGCCATGCGCGTAAAACGTGGTATTCATAGGCACCGACGTCACCAGAAGATGCGCAAGCTTACAAAGGGCTTCCGTGGCATGCGCCACAGCACCTTTAAGAAGGGGAATGAAGCTATGATGAAGGCTGGTCGTAACTCATACCGTGACCGCCGCTTAAAGAAGCGCACCTTCCGCGCTCTGTGGATTATTCGCTTGAACGCAGCTGTCCGTGCTGGTGGAACTTCCTACTCGCAATTCATTAAAGCTTTGAAGACGAAGAAGGTTGATTTGAACCGCAAGACGCTTTCCGAAATTGCGATTCACGAACCAGCCGTCTTCGCAAAAATCGTCGAGGCTACAAAATAAGATTCGTCGTATCTCTTACGAAGTACTAAAGCTCTTTGACGTGCTTGTAGAATACGATGTTCATTAACAGGTACATCATTAATCCAAAGCCGCTCACTGCTGCTACTAAGAAATCAGATACAACGAGAAGTTGAGGGGCTAGGTTTACCAGTGAGCTCGCAATAGCGATGCCCACGACTGTTGGAATGCCAATAAGAATCATTATGCCGACCATGTACCAGAACACACGCCACGAGTGGCCCTTTACAACCTCTTTACTGGCCTGCAGGGCACCGCGGTATTCGTGGCCCTCTAGTACCAACATTATGGGGTAGAAGATGGTACGGACCCGGTAAATGATGCCAGGGACAATCAGCAAGATTGCCCAAAGGAACGTGAAACAATCGCGGAGGATATCTGTTAGAAGCAGCGGGATAATGTAATGCGAAGCTTCTTTGCGTACTGCCTGGAATGAATAGCGAGTCCTACCGGCAGGACTCTTTATGATTCGCGTGCCAACAACTAACACGCTGGCGTTTCCCCAAATAACCCAAATGGAGACAAGAAGGTTGGCGAGTGCAATCAGCACGAAGAGACCACGCTCACTTAGTCCGCTTTGTTCAAGGATCCAATATTGGATTGGGGAAGCAATCACATCACTCATGATTAACATGAGCGTCAACGGCACAATGAACATCCAAAAGAGAACATGGTTCAACACCGGCTGTTTACGGTAGAAGTCCCAGGCAGCGCCCATGGTAGAAAAGATGCTCGGCATTGGCTTTAGAACATTGTAGCAGATGCTTTAAGCATCAATAGATGCTTCTTCTAATAACAAGTCCCTGTCTTCAATAAAGTCACGTTCATTTTTGTAACCACCCATGTCTGTTCCAACCTGTAAGACTCTAATCTGATACATGCGCTTGCGAGTTTCTACATGTACAACATGAGATAGGCTTTTTGCAGCCTCCTCGATTGATTGTTTATCTCCGACATACTCAAAAGAGGTTGTTCCGAAAATAGGGGCGGCTAATTGCGGAATTTCTTCCAATTCTGGGTACAGAGACTGGATAGTTCCTCTGCCTTTTTCCACAGCATCCATAATGATGGGTGTACTTTTGCCAAGCTCGCCTCGCGGTCTTTTCTGGTCTTCGCGCATCATTGGTAAAATAATGTCTGCGTGTGTACTAGCAAGGAGTGTAAAACGTGGATTTTCCATAGAAATAGATAGTGAATTGATTTAAGAAGCAGTGGCTAGTTCTTCTTCATTCAGAAGATCTTTGGCTGGCACTAACGTTTCATGGTCTGTTTGGACACGTTCATCGAACGGCTTGCCTAATTCAAAGACGCGAAAATTACAAAGACGCTTCCGTGTTTTAACATCTACAATAAAAGCGATGGATTTAGCGGCTTCAAAGACCGCCTCTTGAGAACCTTGAAACTCAAAACTGCGTGTACCATTCCCTAACAAAACTTCCCTCAACTCTGGATACAGATGCTGCAGAGTTTGTTGCACTTGGCTGATGTCGGTAGCAGTTTCGTTGGGACTCTGTTGTTTTTCCACCTCATAATTAAGAGTGCCAACAAGGACAAATTTGGAATTTTCCATGGTCAGCAATCGTACAGGTTTTAGCCCTATTTGGCCAGAACCTTCTCCAAGGCTTCCTTTTGCTTATTAGCGCAATCCTTACTGCAGCTTTGCTTCTGAATATCGTCGCAATGAGCAGCCACCACGGCCGTCTTATTACAACGGCTACAGGTAATGTGCAGGTCAGCGGGGTCACCGGTATGAGGGCAGAGGCTATAACGATTCGAAGGTTCCAATTGCTGGCCCACTGCGGTGCGGTGATCAAAGACGAAGCACTCGCCCTTAAATTTTTGATTGGGACAATCTTTAAGGTACTGCAAGATGCCTCCCTTCAATTGGTAGACGTTCTTGTAGCCCTGCTTCTCCATTTCTAACAAAGCCTTTTCACAACGAATGCCACCAGTGCAGTACATAAGCACTTTCTTATTTTTTGGAATGCCGCACTTTTCTACAAAAGAGGGGAATTCACTGAACATCTTCAATTTAGGATCAATCGCCCCCTCGAACATGCCAATTTCTGTTTCGTAGTCATTCCGTGCATCTACGATGACAACGTCTTCCTCTTCACAGAGTCGATTCCACTATTCTTGGGTCACGTGGGTATTGTCTACCACAGGAACAACTTCGGTGTCACCGAGCGCAACAATCTCCTCACGGATTTTTACGTGCCAACGTTTGAAGGGTTTTTTATCTGTGACGCTATCTTTAAAGACGACGTCGTCGGCAAGTGTGCCGATGTGAGTTTTAAATTCCGCGATAGCTTCCTTGGTACCGGCCACTGTTCCATTGATCCCTTCAGGGGCTACTAAGATCAATCCAATCATGTTAAGGGCATGCCCTTTGGCATCTAGCCCCTCACGAACTGACGCTAAATCCGCTTTTTTAATGGGAAAAA
>CAZXUD010000086.1:0-3871 GCA_964643805.1 uncultured Candidatus Peribacteria bacterium
GTTCTTCCGATGGCGTTGTGTTTATTGGTGGTGGGGTTGGTACATTGAATGAACTTTCTATTGCTTATGAAGAAGGGCGACCGATAGGTGTTTTGACAGGAACAGGTGGCGTTAGTGATCAAGTGCCACACATTATTGAACAAGTGTGTCACCGTCAGTTGGCTCCGAACATGGTATTTGATGATGACCCGGGCAAGTTGCTCGATAAACTTGAAGAAGTTATTCGACTCTACCCGCTTCCAATTCACGAAGACGGTCGCGTCATCGATAAGCGGTTCTGCAGACGAGGGGATTGGTGGTGCCAAGACCCAAAGGCAGCTGGTTAATCAGTATCCTTCGTGCTTCCCTTCGTAATCCAGCGGAGCGGTGTTCCTTCGAAGCCGAAGGTTTCACGTAAGCGGTTATCTAAGTAACGAAGTTGCGATACCTGGACACGCTTTGGATTTTTAACGAACAGTACAAACGTTGGTGGTACTTCTTCTGCTTGCGTAATGTGCTTCGCTTTTCCAATTTCTTGCATTGGTTGACCATACACCGTGGCCTGGAACCAGCGACGCAAATCCTTGGTCGCAATGCGCCGGTTACGGTTGAGGTGAACCATCGCAATTAAATCAAAGATCTTCAGGAGTCCTTCTCTGGTAACCGCAGAGCAGGGGAGAATCGGCGCAAACCGACAAAAAGGCAGGGCAGCCTCGATCGCTGCCGTTGTCTCTTTGCGCTTCTCTTTCTCAACTTTATCCCACTTATTCAAAAGAATGATTAAACCTTTGCCGTTTTCGACCGCGAGGTTTGCAATACGCTTATCTTGGCGCGAGACCGGTTCATTAGCATCCAACACTAACACGACGATGTCGCTCATTAAAATAGCACGCACCGAACGGAAGTAGGCGTGAATTTCTATGTCACCTTCTGTGTATTTGCGGCGCTTAATACCGGCGGTGTCCATGAAGATAAATTCTTTGCCTTCGTACTTTATCGCGGTATCTGTCGTATCACGTGTAGTACCAGCGATATCGGACACAAGCAAAGGCGACGCCTTGCGTTGTGGTTCCGACATGAAAGCATTCACGAGGGAACTTTTACCGACGTTCGGCTTCCCAACGATGGCAACCTTTGGTGTGGCGTCCTCTGTGTCGGCTGGTTGCTTCGTGAACTTCAGTTTCACCAGTGCCTTATCAATTCCTTCTTTCAAATTATCGACACCAGATTTATGGACCGCACTAACAGGAATAATTTCTGCATCCAGACCTAATTCATAATATTGCGGCAACAACAGATCGACGCCTTCTATGTCGTCACACTTTGTAATGACGATCAATACAGGCACGTGCTGCTTCTTTGTTTTCCGTAAAATCGAAACTATCTCACGGTCGCTTGCCGTGAGTTCTTCGCGACTGTCGAGCGTGAACAAAATTAAATCAGCGTTCTCTAAAGCGAGCAATGATTGCTGGTGAACGTCTTTTTCTAGATCTTTATCCTCCGTACCGCCACCCATACCACCCGTATCTAAGAGCAGGTAATCAACGTCGTTCCCTTCAATACGATGAGCAATCTGATCGCGTGTAGTACCAGGAATATCGCTCACAATGGCTTTCCTCCGGCCTACGAGGCGGTTAAAGAGGGTCGACTTCCCCGTATTGGGGCGACCAATAATTGCAACAGTGGGTAGTTTTGGCATCTGAACGCACAGTGTAGAGATCCTACGCTGGACTAGCTATGGAATGAGGTTGTTTCTTATCGCTTCTTTTCGCGTTCTTTTGGTACTGGTACTAATTTTTTCCAATCACCCACTGTTCCTGCAATCCGATCTAAACGACCGGTGGTTTCAATGCGTGTGGAATGAGGCAGTGCTTTTGCTGGTTGTAGCATTTCTATATAAAGCACATGTTGTAACAACGCTTCTCTGGCGTCGCCAACAGATACACCATAATCAAGTATTTGCGTGTGGGGGTCACCCAAAACTGAATTCATTTGTTTCCGACGCATAATGATATACGAATAAGGACGATCCGCATTGTCTATATTCATAATGCCTGGGTTTAGAGGTTTACCAGGTTGGTAGATGTCATTAAATTGATCCAATGCAAATGCCTCGTCTGCCTGTGTTTCATCTGCAATAGAAGCAATCTGGCTATAGTGTTTGTTCTCAGAAATATGCCAGATCTTCGTTTGTTTTTTGTTTCCAGAATCCTGTAGCGCGGGAGCAGCTAAACATGTTTGCAGACTTAAGATAGTAGCGTGAGCATCGTAAAGAAGTCTTCGCCAGACGGTGCCGTTATGTTGGTGATCCGTGTTACTTTCTAAGTTTTTGTTAACAATCGCTAAACGATTGGTAAATACTGTTGAGAAAATAGAGGCTATATTTTTCATTTCCGCCTGTGTCACCGATTGAATTGTTTTTTGTAAACCTTGCACCATATTCTTGGTGCCGTATTTTCCGAATTGAAATGACTGTGCGTCTGTTTCCTTTACGCAGTATTGAACGTCGTCAGCCACATTTTGTAGGTATTTATCCCGGTTCATAGAAGTGCTCCATATAAATCCGGTTATCGATAGTTGTCAAAACCTTTCGATTCTTTCTAGAAAGCCAATCCATAAGGTACCATTGGCTTGTGACTGAGCCGTATAACCCCTCATCGGTTGAAGCTAAATGGCGTAAGAAGTGGGAGGACGCTAAGGCCTATGAAGTGGATCTCGCTAAAGCGAAGAACCCTTTCTACAGCTTAGTGATGTTCCCGTACCCCAGTGGCGACAAGCTCCACGTGGGTCACTGGTACAACTACGGTCCAGCTGATTCCTACTCGCGCTTTAAGAGGATGCAGGGCAACGATGTTTTCGCACCCTTCGGGTTCGATGCATTCGGTCTCCCTGCTGAGAACTACGCCATTAAGACTGGTGTGCATCCCAGCAAATCAATTACAGAGAATGTGCAAACAATGATTGAACAGCTGAAGCGCATTGGTTGCATGTACGACTGGAGCAAAATGGTAAACACCAGCACGCCTGAGTATTATCAATGGACGCAGTGGTTGTTCCTCCAAATGTTCAAAAACAATTTGGCGTACCGCAAAGAAGCCCACGTGAACTGGTGCCCCAATGACCAAACTGTGCTCGCAAATGAACAAGTGCAAGACGGGCATTGTGATCGTTGTGGGGCAGAAGTAATTCAAAAGCCAATGACACAGTGGTACTGGAAGATCACTGAGTATGCACAACGCATGCTAGATAACTTGGATGGCTTAGATTGGCCAGAAAAAACGAAGTTGATGCAAAAAAACTGGATCGGCCGAAGTGAAGGGGCAACGATTGATTTTACGATTACAGATCAATCTGAAAAAGTGACGGTATTCACGACACGCCAAGACACGCTCTTTGGGGTGACGTATCTCGTACTCTCACCTGAACATCCGCTTATTTCCGCTATTACGACCAAGGATAAGAAGGTTGAAGTTGAGGCTTACCAGAAAGCAGTGAGTAAAAAGACAGAATTAGAACGCACCGATTTGGCAAAAGTGAAGACGGGTGTATTCACAGGTGCATACGCCGTCAATCCCGTGAATGATCAAAAGATTCCCGTCTGGATAGCTGACTACGTGCTTGTGAATTATGGCACAGGAGCAATTATGGCGGTGCCAGGTCACGATGAACGTGACTGGGAGTTCGCCAAGAAATTTAATTTGCCAATCGCTGAGGTAGTCAGTGGCGGTGATGTTGAAAAGGCTGTTCACAAAGAAGATGGAACCATTGTGAATTCAGATTTCTTAAATGGTTTAACTGACACTGAAGCGAAATAGAAAAAGAAAGAGTGGCTTTAAAAAAAGAATCAAAGCAAAGGAAAAAACAAAAACACACAAAAAAACAAAACTAACAA
>CAZXUD010000087.1:0-3803 GCA_964643805.1 uncultured Candidatus Peribacteria bacterium
CACCCTGGTGCCGACCGTCTTTCCCTCTGCGAAGTGAAGACAGATAAAGGTGTAAAGAAGGTGGTATGTGGCGGAACAAATCTGCGAGTCGGAATGCGTGTGCTTATGGCGCACGTTGGTGCTCGGGTGAATTGGCATGGAACAGAGATGGTGACACTCGAAAAAACAAAGATCCGTGGTGAAGAGAGTGAAGGCATGATCTGCGCAGCGGAAGAATTAGGTTTGAGTGGTATGTTCCCCGATGCAACCGGTCATAGCATCGTTGATTTAGGTGACGGCGATGCCGGTGTAGGTCAGCCAGCACGAAAATATCTTGGTCTCAATGATGTCACCATCGACATTGATAATCATGCCATCACACATCGTCCTGATCTTTTCTCGCATGTTGGTTTTGCGCGAGAAAGCGTGGCGATGGGAATTGGTAAATGGAAAAAGAAACCCGGCTCAAAGGCCTCTAAATTCGGAAAGAGCGCCTTGCCATTCAAGATTGTGAACGATGCTGGGAAATTAATTCCTCGCTACTGCGCTGCCACCCTTACGATCGACGCTGTAGGCGAAACACCAGAGTGGATGAAACGGCGTCTGGAAGCCACGGGCTGGCGTTCGGTTAATTTGCCGGTCGACATCACTAATTACGTCAGCATGGAGCTTGGCATGCCGCTCCATAGCTTCGATATCGACGATCTCAAGGGCAATGTGCACATGCGCACAGCGAAAGAAGGCGAAAAAATTACGACGCTGGATAAAATTGAACGGAAACTTCCTGCCGGTGCCATTGTGTTAAGCGATGACCAAGGAATTTTCGATCTCCTTGGGATTATGGGTGGACTGCGCAGCTCAACCAAAGCTTCTACGCGTAACATTCT
This sequence comes from uncultured Candidatus Peribacteria bacterium, assembly GCA_964643805.1. Classification (GTDB taxonomy): domain Bacteria; phylum Patescibacteriota; class Gracilibacteria; order Peribacterales; family Peribacteraceae; genus CAZXUD01. Next base: position 867 of record CAZXUD010000087.1, read on the forward strand.
GCTCCACAGTGCGATTGTTGATCCTGTTTCTATTCGCAAAGCGATTATTGCAACCGGACATCGAACAGAAGCATCCACCGTGTACGAAAAAAGTATTCCGCCAGTATCTGCGGAACAAGGTTTCTACCGTGCACTCGAGCTTTTCTTAGAACTTGTGCCAGGTGCAACTATCACTTCGAAGATGGACTCATGGGGCACTAATGGAAAACAACCAAGTATCAAACTCTCGACAGATCGCGTGACCCAAGTGTTGGGCGCAGAGATTCCAGAGAAGACGATTAAAACAATTCTCACCGATCTCGGTTTCTCCGTAACTGGATCAAAGGGGAAATTGACGGTGAAGCCGCCATTGTGGCGCCTCAAAGACGTTACTGGCGAGCATGACCTGATTGAGGAAATCGGCCGTATCTATGGTTACAGCAAGATTCCAGCCGTTATGCCGATGGCCGATACAACGCCGCCAGCCCGCGACCACCGCTTGGGCGGTGTCCGCGATTCTCTGCAGGAGCAGGGGTACCAGGAATTGGTGCCACTCTCGTTTATCAGCCCCGACCTTCTCACGAAAGCGGGCTTTAATCCAAAGAGCGCACCAGAGGTTGAGAATGCACTGGGGGTTGAATTGAGTTTGATGCAACCAAGCACACTGCCGCATCTTTTAGATAATGCTTCAGAATATCTGCGTTACATGGAGAACGATTTACAAACGTTCACGGTCGCGCATGTATTTTCGGAAAAAGAAGAACACAACGAGCTGGGCGCTTTACTTGTATCAAAGCGCAAAACGGATTTGAAACATGATCCGTTCCTCCGTTTGAAGCAGCATATTACGGAAGCACTCAAAGATGCAGGACACACTGTAAGCATCGAGCCCGCTAAAAATGTATCTGCTTATGCGCACGCTGGGCGCTGTGCAGATCTCACCGTAGATAATCAGAATGTGGGACAGCTGTTCGAAGTGCACCCAGCCGTACGAACACAATTTGGTTTACCAGAACGAGCTGCTGCCGCTCTTATTAATGTAACGGCGTTGCAAGCACTAACGGCAAAAGTTCCTTTCGCCAAAGTTCTGCCACAATTCCCAGCCATCACGTATGACGAAACTATCAGCACGACTCAAGACCGTGCTGCACGGGATCTTTTGGCCAAAGCGAAGAAACAGAGCGCATTGCTAGAGTCGCTGGAGATCGCGGATCTATATGCAGCTGGAGCGGGTCCTTCCTACAATTTAACCTTGAGATTCACGTACAGAAGCCCTGAAAAAACGCTTACCGAAGCGGAAGTGAAGGGAGAGCATGCGAAAGTGATGTCGGCGCTTTCATAGGGGTGTAGAATCAATACCTTACCCCACTCATTTATGGAAATAATGGTCGGTGTATTATCAGGAAGACTCGATTCGGTGAACGCTGAAATTCATCGGTCTATTTCTGGAGTTCAATCTAATATTCTTAAAATGCTCAACGTCATTATTGTGTCTATTGGTGATGACTCACAGGCACCCGAAATCATGGAAAAAATAAGGCGAATGCCAAATGTGAGTATGGTTGCTGAAGATGGACCAACGACACCAATGCCTTATGAGGTAGGTAAGCCACCACCTCCGTTTGTGCCTTTGTCGCAGCAATAATGTCCCGCCCCTCCATTTCCACCGCTACCGGCGATAATGGGACGACAGGTCTTTATGGAGGGAAGCGTGTGTCTAAAGCATCCGATCGTATTCACACCTATGGCGACGTTGATGAACTCAACGCGCTCATTGGAGTGTTAATTGCGGAAGAGTTGCCGGAAACTGTTCGTAAGCAATTAGTGGAAGTGCAGCGCATGCTCTTTATTCTCGGTGCCGATTTAGCGTCGCCGCAAACATCGCCAAAAGTACCGCGCATTAGTGAGCGGCACGTGGCAATAGTGGAGCAGTGGGGAGAGGCACTCGAAAAAGATTTACCAAAGCTGCAGCACTTCATTCTGCCCAGTGGGTCGCGCGCCGGATCCCTCGCGCACCATGCGCGAACGGTGTGCCGACGCACAGAGCGATGGGCGGTGGCGTTAGCAGCAAAAGAAAAAGTAAGTCCTGAGGCACTCATCTTTATGAATCGCCTCAGTGATTATCTCTTCATTGTTGCGCGCACCATTAACAAAGCGTCTGGCGCTGCCGAAACACAGTGGATTGCAGAGTAGTTATTGAGGACTACCAAGAGTACAAAGAGACTCACCAAAGGAATTCCAATCACGAAGGCAGCAAAGCGAGAGCCATTCGGTTTTGTGACGCTTAAGTACAAACTGGTCCCGCCATACACAATGGCAGAAGCAATCAACGGTAAATCACCGGCATCTAACCACCAGGCAGACCAAGGCATTCCCAAGTTATTGCGTAGGAACAAATAGGCCAGTAAGAAACTGAGTCCAAGAAGGTAGAAACAAAGCCCGGCGATGCGGTGGAGGTGTTTCAGCATCTGTATTCGGTATTTTAGCCTATTTCTTTTTCATTGTGACCGTCAGGCGCTTTCGGCCTTGGGCACGACGTCGCTTAAGGACTAAACGCCCTTTTGTGCTTCTAGACCGTGCTAAAAAGCCGTGCTTACGCATACGCCGACGCCATCTGGTCTTTCCTAACATTGCGGAAAGGCTATAGATGAGGCCGAAAGACCGCAAGCGAAGAATAGACAAAATTATCAGTCATCCTCTGTATCTCACCATGACAAGGGGGAATGAAATGCCTAGAATCCAAGAGATGTACTCACTCTCAAAGCTCTCGAGCGGCTTGCCAGTCCTTACTGCCCCTACCGATGGCACTGCCTCGGTCACCGTCATGGTGTTAGCCGGTGCCGGCTCCCGGTACGAAAAACAGGGGGAGCGTGGCATCAGCCACTTCTTGGAACACATGTTCTGTAAAGGGGGTAAAAAATACCGAACGACCAAAGAAGTCTCCGTCGCCATCGACAG
>CAZXUD010000088.1:0-3792 GCA_964643805.1 uncultured Candidatus Peribacteria bacterium
AAATTTAGAGACCATCGTAGAAATAGACTCATTTCGTCAACGCAAAGCCAAAAACAGCTTGCCAAAAATGTAAGGTAACCGGCGGTATTACGTCTTCTTTCTTGTACAAGTTTCTCAATTTCTATGGAAAGAATTCAGACCGCATTACTTCGGCTGAGGGGCAACCGGTTCTTGGAATATGCTGAGTACGGGGACCCTCATGGCACGCCCATGTTCTACTTTCATGGGTACTTTGGTTCGTGTTATCAAGCGGCGTTGGTCGATGATTTCGCAAAACGGAAAGGTATACGAATTATCGCTACCAATCGTCCGGGCATCGGCCGCTCGTCCCCGAGTCATAGCAAGCGTATGACGGACTATGCGAAAGATATAGAACAATTGGCGGATGCATTAGGAATCGATTCATTTGCCATCATTGGTGCCTCCGGTGGTGGCTGTTTCGCCTTAGCGTGTGCGCAAGTATTGCCACACAGGGTAAAGCTGGCCGGTGTTTTTGGGGGCATAGGCCCTCTTAACGTCATGAACAATTTGCAGCAGATGACCGGTTTTCGAAAAGTGTTTCTTTCAGCCTGTCACAATCATCGCCACGTCGTGACATGGTTTCTGAAAGTGGTGTTCCTCGTGTGTAAAAAATGGCCATTTCTTTCGTACGATTTACTGCTCCGTACTTCTATTTTGGAACCCGAACTACGGTATCGAAAAGATATTCAACAGATGCTTTGGTTGGACTACAAAAATGTTTTTCTCCAAAAAAACGGAGTTCAGGGACTCCTACTAGAAGCCACGCTCTACTTTAACTGGGGCTTTGATTTACGTGATTTCCCCGCTGACAAATTGGTGCTGTATTGGCACGGCCAAAACGACACCATTGTTACGTGGAAAGATATGCAAAAAATAATGCAGCCCGTTGCTCATGCAGAAGCAATTATCTGTCCTGGTGGACACTTAACCTACCTGCTCAAAAAAGTCGATTACGTCATGCTTCGTATGAAGCAAGAAAGCGATGCCCAAGAAAAAGTTTTTCGTAAAGGAACACGGTCTTCATTTCTTGCCCTTCAATCATGAGTATCTTCAACGCTAACTTCGGCATACCGCGACACATCCAGAGTTTAGAAGAATTCGGTGTTGGTTCATTCTCGCGTGATTATCAAGCGTACAAGTGCACGCGCATTTTGGAGTTGATGCAACGAAGAAAGCCGTTGCATCAAAAGCCGATGTTTTCGGTCATTGTTCCTGTTCATAAAGAATCCAGGTACATACTTGGTACTCTGCGTTCGCTGGCAGAACAGAAACAGCAAAGTGCCGAGTTTATTATTGTGTCGAATGGGGAACCGAAAGGAAATCCATCCCAACGGTTAGCCGAAGCTTCTGGGTTCCGCGTAATCCACGAACGTAAACCTGGTGTAGCCCGTGCGCGCCAAATTGGCCTAGAGGCGGCACAGGGGCGCATCGTTGTCACCACAGATGCAGACACCCTCCACAGTCGTCATTGGCTCAACGCCATTGCCGACGAATGGAAAGAAAGCCCTGATCTGATGGGTGGATTCGGCTGGATGTACGCCCTCTCACCCTCGTTGTTCTATCAGCTCTGTATCCAAGTCCAAAGTGTCTCCCGGGGCATTCAGGGGCAACATCTAGTCTTTGGAGCAGCCGAAGCAAATTCTTGGTTCTTGCGTGAGGCAGCCTTGGAAATAGGTGGTTACGACACAGAACGTACTTATGCCGAAGGAGCTAGTCTTCTGCAGGAATTAGTCGCTAAAGGCGAGATCCGCGCTTCAAAAAATATTCATGCAGCAGCCTACACGTCTGATCGTCGAGCCATTGGTGAAAGACTGTGGGCTGGGACTCAGTATTTGGTAAATACAGATCCCCACAACATTCGGTATGAGCCTGTTCGATAGATCCGTAAGTTTCAGGTAACAGAATCGTCTTTACTAATGTTCATTCCCCCCATTTTCTATGGTTGCACAAAGTTTGCACGACCTCTTTGTAGAAGAATTAGAAGATCTGTTGGATGCTGAAAACCAATTAGTGAAAACTTTGCCCAAACTTGCGGAAGCGGCGAATGATCCAATTTTAAAGAAAGCATTCAAAGATCACCTGAAGCAAACGGAAACTCATGTTGAAAGATTAGAAACAGTTTTCGAAAGTTTGGGCGAAAAGGCACACACCAAAACTTGTAAGGGAATGGCAGGTCTTTTGAAAGAAGGTGAGGAAATTCTTAAGGCAAAGGATATGGATCCAGCTATTCGTGATGCGGGGCTTATCGCAGCATCGGAACGGGTAGAGCAGTATGAAATGGCCGGATACTGCAGTGCGATGTCGGCGGCTGATGAATTGGGTTATATAGAAGCGTATGAACTGTTGGAAAGCACCTATGAAGAGGAAGATAAGGCGAATGCCTTATTAATGGAGATTGCAGGCGATTCCGTAAATCCGGCTGCACATTCGGTAAGAGGCTCGTCTCGAAAGGAACCGGTGGGAGCAAGCCGATAACCCTGTTGTTTGTGTCAATAAAAGTAACGGTACGTACCGTTACTTTTTTTACTTGGAGAACGTAATACCCGGTGGAGCAAGAGAAGGGGAGTGTGTTCCGTTGCTCTTTCACGTACGCTTGCAGCCAATGCAAACTGATGCTGCCCTCGTTGAAGCTTATCGCAACGGGGATACGGGCGCCTTCGAAGAATTGTACCGCCGGTATCTCCGCCCAATATATAGCTTCGTCTATGTGCGAACGCACCACCGCCAAACGGCGGAGGACATCGTGAGCCAGACGTTCTTACAAGCTCTCGAGCACATCAGTTCCTTCGATGCCAAGCGCGGCAGCTTTGCCGGTTGGATCTACCGCATCGCGCGGAACCTCACAATAGATACCTACCGCAAAGCCAAGCCGACGCAGGACATAGAAGATGCCTGGGACCTGCCCGATGGCACCGATATTCCCACTGATGCCGATACCGCCCTCCGGGTACGCGATGTACGCGTTCACCTAAAGGGGCTGACGGCAAAACAGCGCGATACGGTCCTGCTACGGGCATGGGATGGCCGGAGTTTCCAAGAGATAGCTGAGATACTTGGAACGACCGAGGCCGCCAGCAAAATGGCCTACAAACGTGCACTGGAAGCGCTGCGGAGCGCACTCCTCCTTCTCCTTCTTTCTCTCATTTCCTTCCCGCATGAGTAAACCTTTGCAACCAACGGCGCGCGAACTGGTGGACGAGCTGCTACAGCTTGATCCCACGTTGGCAGGCCAGCGCGACGAGTTGGAGCGCAAGGTCAGCATGATTGTGGCAGGACGCCCAGACGCAACGTTGCGTCCTGCGTTCGAGCGCGAACTGCTGACACGACTCCGCGGTCGAATGAATACAGAGACCGCTCCAACCTTTTCATTCCTTTCCATTTTCTCTCTTATGAATAACCGCTTTATTTTTGCAGGCGCCGGCACCGTGGTGGGAGCGCTGGTTGTACTTGCAGCTTACAATTTGCCTCTTGAACAGGCACTGACACCTGACCGTGATAGCACGACTCAGGAGCAGAAAATTTCTGGCTTAGCGCCGGAAGCATTTGGTCCTTTGGGTGAAGAAACACAAACGGATTCAGGTGTACCTGCAGCGAACCCTGCACCAGGCCTGGGTGGAGATGCAGCGACCATGTCGTCGATTGCACGTCCACAATCAGGGGGTGGTGGCGGAGGTATGGGCATGGTCGACGAAAAAATGATGATTGCCCCTGACTATACGCAGCTGCGCTTTACCTACGATGGCGACATTGAACTGCCAACCAGTGATGTCA
>CAZXUD010000089.1:0-3724 GCA_964643805.1 uncultured Candidatus Peribacteria bacterium
AGAAATTTCACCGGCTTGCGTTTCGATAATTGGCAAAGCCGTCAGCGTGCCACCACCGAATTTTTCATCCATACAGACAGCGCGCTCTAACAAACGGGAGTGTAGGTAGAACACGTCTCCTGGGTACGCTTCGCGTCCTGGTGGGCGGCGGAGCAAGAGTGCAATTTGGCGGTATGCCCACGCGTGGCGAGTCAGGTCGTCGTAAATACAGAGGACGTCCTTGCCTTGGTCCACGAAGTACTCACCCATCGACGTGGCTGCGAATGGCGCAATGTAGGCCAAAGCAGCTGGCTCAGAAGCGGAGGCTGAGACGACGATGGTGTAATCCATGGCGCCGTGCTTCTCTAGCTCTTTCACAATCTTCGCGACCCGCGATTCTTTCTGACCGATCGCGACGTAAATACAGATCACGGGGCGGTCAGAATCTTGCGTGTCTTTTTGGTTCAAAATTGCATCGATGGCGACAGCCGTCTTACCCGTCTGGCGGTCACCAATGATCAGCTCACGTTGACCACGACCGATTGGAATCATTGCATCGATGGCAGCAATACCGGTTTGTAATGGCATCGTCACCGACTTGCGTTCAATGACGCCTGGGGCGATTTTTTCAACCGGATAGAAAGCCTTTCCCTTAATAGGGCTCTTACCATCTTTGGCTTCACCAAGCGGAGAAACCACACGACCGATTAACTCTTCACCGACCGGAACCGAGAGCAGTTTGCCCATCGCTTTGACGGTGGTTCCCACTTTCACTTTGGAGAAGTCACCGAAGATAGCGGCACCAACAGCGTCTTGTTCCAAGTTGATGGTTGTTCCAAGAACACCGTTGCCGAAATCTAACATTTCGGAAGCACCGACTTGGGATAATCCGGAAATACGAGCGATGCCATCACCCGCGGCGATGACGGTTCCCACGTGTTCGCGGTGTGCCTCTGGCTTCAACGAAGCCAGTTTCTTTTGTAGTACGTCTTGGATATCAGTCGTGAGAGTCATAACAAAAAAGGAATCAAGAATTGGAAAGAGTCGAAGAGCGTAACCCGCGCAGCGCATCTCGCAGTGAGCCGCGGAGGCTCACATCGATGCGTTCATCACCAAATTCAATCACCGCGCCGCCGAGAATCGCAGGGTCTTTATCCTGCGTGACTTCAACATCACGGCCGTACTTTTCTTGTAAGAACTTTGTCAGCATTTGTGGCAAGTCGCCCGCATTGCCATCAGGCGTAATAATGCGAGCACGAATTATGCTCTGGCGCTTGGCTGTTTCTTCTTGAAGCGCGCGTGCGAGAGCACCTGATTCTTTGGCCAAACCTTCGGCTTCGAGTGCTTCGAACGCGCTCTCAATGGCCGCCTTTGCAATGTCTTGCGGAGTCGGCTTCATTTGAGAAGGGCGGGAAGATCTTTTTCAATCGATTGCATCAAGCGCTTTTGATCAGCTTCATTAAATTCTCGACCGAGAATTTTTTCTGCCAAGCTGACCGAAATATTCGTCACTACTTTTTGCAAGCTGCCGGCGAACTTCACTTTTTCTTCCTGCAGTTGTTCCTGGCCTTTTTGCAGCATTTGTTCCACCTCTTTCTGAGCACGCGCGACCATGTCGTCGCGGCTGCGATCGGCTTGTTCTTTGGCTTTCGCCATAAACTCCTTCAGCTCATGATCCATGGCTTGCAGCTTCAGCTTGCGCTGCTTTTCCATTTCCAGGACTTCCTGTTCAACCTTTTTCGCATCATCCATGGATTGTTTGATGCGCGTTCGACGATCATCGACCACTTTGAGAATAGGGCGATAAAGGAAGTACGTGAGGACAGCGAGCAGGACGCCGTAGTTGATAAGCTGGGCAACCAGCATGTGCCAGTTAATGCCGAGCGTGGTGATGAGTTCCATAGAGAGAAGGAGAAAATGCTTATACGAACTTAATAATCAATGAGACAACGAGTGCGTAAATAGCGACCGCTTCCGCGAAGGCAGCCGTAAGAATCATCACTGTTTGAATCTTGGCAGCAGCATCTGGATTGCGGCCAACAGCTTCGGCAGCTTTGCCGCCGATGATACCAAGACCGATACCAGGACCAATGGCGCCAAGACCCATGGCGAGAGCCATGGCGAGGTCTTTACCGCTCATATCCGTAACTTGTTGAGCAACGGCTGGATCGGTGTGCGTTACTTCCTGTGCAAAAGCAATTGCAGGGAGCAAGAGCGCGCCAGCTGCGCTGAGGGAGGTGGTAAGAAACTTTTTCATAAGAGTGTGGGAAAAGAAAAAGGGGAACTGAATGACAAATTAAGCAGGAGTAGCATGTGGTGAATCTGCGCCGTGAGCGGCTTCGCTGTCGTCACCGTGATGCGACACAGCCATTTTAATAAATGACAGCGTCAACATGCAGAAGACGAGTGCTTGGATGAAACCAACGAAGACTTCGAGTCCCAGGAAAGGAATCGGCACAACGTATGGCAAGAGGAAGGAGATCACCACGAGCAGCATTTCACCAGCAAAGATGTTGCCGAAGAGACGGAAGACGAAGGCGATGAGACGAGCGAACTCGCCGATGAATTCTAGGAAACCAACGAAGGTTCCAATCGGACTGCGCCAAGGGGCGACAATGTATTTACCTAAGTGCGGCAGAATACCGATGGTCGCAATGCCGAGTACTTGGGTAGCAATAACGGACACCAATGCGAACGCGAGTGTCATATTTGCATCAGCATTCATGGAGCGGAACACAGGAATATCCATCAAGTGGCCATCGTGCATTCCTTTAATGGTAATGCTTCCTACTCCTGGCAAAATACCCATCCAGTTTCCGACAATGATGAATAAGAAGAAGGTAGCAATCATCGGGAATACCACGCGCGTTAACTTTCGGTCTTGCAAAATGGAATCAAAGAAATCGAATAATCCTTCCACAATTAATTCCAAGAAACTTTGGAAACGCCCTGGTACCAATTTGTACTTTGTTCCGCGACCCAGTAGTGCCAACACAATTAGTACGGCCATGGCTAACCATGCCATCACTAAGGTGTTCCTTATTTCAAAGGAACCAATGTGGGCGATTGTTTCGGAGGCCAGCGTTGGGGCGGCGAGAGAAGCCATGACTTAGTGAGTAGGAGAGAGTAAACGTTTCGTAAGTCGGTAGACAGCAATAGAAGAAACAGTTAGCGCTAAGGTGAGACCGAGTAAGACAAAGAGGGGAGATGTACCGAGCCATTTGTCCATATATGCTCCACCGAAGCCAAAAGCGAAGGCTGGTACCGCAATCATGTAGCCCACCTGACCGACCACGCCAATCATAGCGAGAGGGCTTTCTAATGGGCTTTTTGGCCGTTGAGGGGCGACTGCAGCAATCATGGTTAGAGGGAGCGTGGGGGACGACGACGGCGGACCGTCTTCAAGCGCGCCAGTTCACGTTCGAGTAAGCCGACAGCTTCAGCAAACGCTTCTTCGTCGTGGCGCTTGTTCTTCATCAAATCTTCAGCACGCTGCTTCGCGGCTTCAATCGCTGCTTCATCCAGCGTATCAGCTGGGTCCGCAATGTCCGTGAGGACACGAGCGCTCTTGCCATCAATTTCAATGACACCCTTTGCAACTGCAAACGCATGTTCCACACCATCAACACGCACCACCACCGTACCCGGAGCGACCGTCGTTATCATGGGTTCATGGTGTGGCAACACCACGATTTCACCAGCGGTCGTTGGCAATGCAACAGCGTCGACATCACCTTCGTATACG
>CAZXUD010000090.1:0-3716 GCA_964643805.1 uncultured Candidatus Peribacteria bacterium
CCGATCACGGTGTCCTTGGTATTAATGCCAGGAACTTGCTCTACATTAAACCATTTAACTTAAAACAAGCGTTTGAGTTAGCGGATGATAAGTTGAAAACAAAAGCATTCCTGAGTGCACGCGGTGTTCCAGCGGCAAAAATTTTTGCACGCATAGAAACGCGCGAGCAATTACGCGAATTTGAGTTCAGCCAACTACCAGATTACTGCGTCCTGAAGCCAAATTTAGGGTTCGGAGGGGAGGGCATCATGATTCTACGAGGACGCGATAAAAGCGGGCGTTTTCTGGTAAATGGCACGCGATCTTTAGAAGAAGACGAGCTCATTGAGCACATCGAAGACATTCTCGATGGAAAATATTCTCTCGGTGGACGACTCGACACCGCTTTCTTTGAGCAAGTGCTGACACCGCATGAATGTTTCGCATTATTCCGTCCGATTGGCTTACCAGATATTCGTATTGTCGTCTTCAACATGGTTCCGGTGATGGCAATGCTCCGTATTCCCACGTCACAAAGTGATGGGAAAGCGAACTTACACATGGGTGGTGTTGGTATTGGTATAGACATTGCAAAAGGTGTGACGACGCACGCCGTGCAATACCATCACATCATAGATCGTTTGCCACATGGCATTGCACCTGGCGGTGTCAGTATTCCTTATTGGGACGAAATCCTTCTTATCTGTTCTCGTATTCAACAGGTCACCAACATTGGTTATTTAGCGGTCGACATCACCATTGATCAAGATATGGGCCCTGCGTTATTAGAAGTAAATGCTCGGGCTGGGCTCGATGTGCAGATTGCCAATCTCTCTCCACTGCGAAAACGACTTGAGCGTATCAAGGGGCTCAGTATCAGCTCTCCGGAAAAAGGGGTTCGTGTTAGCCAAGATCTCTTTGGAGAGAAAGTGAAGAAACAACGACAGAAGACGGACGATGAGCGACCCATTTTGGGTTTACACGAAACAATCACAATCGCTGGCGTAGGCTCAACCTTAGAAGAACCATGCATTATTGCACCAGAAGAAGAGCGAACCATCTTCGAGCCATCTCTCATTGAAGAATTAGTTGCTATGCAGGCAGCAGAACAAGAAGATAATTCGAATCAAACGTACCGGGTGAAGTTTGCGCTCCAAGGAAAAAAGCTTCAGACGCTCGTTACGATGGGAACGGTGGGAAAAGGCAGTGCTCGAGCAGCAATCGGTCGTCGTGACCTGACAGATTTCCTTATTGATCCCGCCCGTAAACAACCCTCACTCTCCGTGCCAGCACTCAAAAGCGACTTGCGTGCGGTGGATAGTCAGCTGGCGACCATCGACAATGAATTATTATTGTTGAAACACTTGAAGCCGATTAACTTAAATGAAGAACGGAGTCGTATTCAGGCAGATGAGCGCTACAATCCGCTCTTCCAATATGCCGAGCCAACTTTTGACGTGAAAGAAACTCAGCGACGTCTGCAGCAGAAGGTGAAAGATGACTCATCATTAGGAAGACTGCTTGAAAAAAAACGTTTAGAGCTGGTAGAACGTTTAGAACTCTTGCAAGCAAGAGGGGATAGTGAGCGTTTCTCTCAATCATCAATTCGCCTCTTTGGTAAGCCAACGCCAGCCTTAGTGAGTGCGGCGGAAACCATGATTCAAGAGCGGTCCGCATGTGATTTACCAATCCATGAAAGTAAATGGCTGACCTCAGAAGAAACAGCGAAGAAATTAGAAGCAGCTCTCGCACGTTATAGTCTGCAAAATTGGAACGTGGCGGTTCGGCCGCGTCTTGTAGTAGATGTGACGGTCGGTGGTAACAGTATTTACGTTCGTGATGGTATTAAATTTTCACCAGATCACGTGGAAGCACTCATCAAACATGAAATTGAAACCCACGTGCTTACTTCCGAGAATGGTTCGCACCAACCATTCGAATTACTGCGTCGTGGCTGTGCTGGATATTTAGACACACAGGAAGGATTGGCCATCTTTAACCAGAATCATGTGTACGGTCCTACCCATGACCGTCGCTACAATCCACCTCGTAACCTCCTCGCCTTACAGTTTGGCCTCAGCCATTCATTTGCCGAATTACGAACGTATTTACGAGATGAAATGGACTACGATGACGAGAAAGCGATTACCCAGGCTATTGCCATCAAGCGTGGATTACGAGAAACAGAGGCGCCTGGTGGTTTCACTAAGAGCGTTGTGTACTTCCGTGGCTGGCGTACGGTAATAAAATTCTTTGAATCTGGTGGAGACTTCAAACAACTCTACGTCGGTAAAATTGCCATCGAAGATTTATCGCTCATCGAAGAAATTCCAGATCTGCAACCACCACTGCTGCTGCCAGAATATATGCGGAAGAAGAAATAATTACTCCCAGCTCAAACGACTTAACGATGGCACCACGGTCATCCAGGTTTGACCGCGCGCGAAGACAAATTCTTTGTCGTCGTCTGTTGTAAACGTAAACCATTCGTCTTTAGGTTTCTCCCAGGTGCCCTGATATACCTTTCCAGAGCGGAAAAGCGTGGCTGGGCCACTTCCTACAACAGGAATATTTAGTCGGCCATACTCGCCAATGCTCTGAATGCCAATTTCTAAGACTAAGACGTTTTTGGGGAAGCCGTGATCCGTTACATCACCATTCGTACGGTTGTACGTCCCGGTAAGTGGTTGGTATTCATACTGAATATTGTGGTCTTGGCTTAAAAAATTAATTGTAATAGAAGTTGCATCATCACCAGCGGGCGCACTACCAATTTTGTACGGTGGCCAATCAGTTTTACCTAGATTTTCTGCCTCCGTCAGACGAGTGACGTTTTCTCCACTGATAAATAGGTTATGAGGCGCAGGAATTTCTGTATCGCGTTTGAAATCTTTAAAATATGTACCGCCAATACCGTTGATACTCATCATATGGTTGGATGCATAGATTTTTTCCAGGGCTTCGGGGCTGCCACCAGCGTGAAAAAACGGCATTGGCCATGGGGCAATGCCATCCAGGAAATACGGGCGAAGGGAACGCACCGGACCCACACGCTTTGGCATATTTTCTATGTCGAAGACAACAGCAAAGCGGGCAATCATGCCTTCGACAGGCCATTCTTCAATTAGCAGGGCGTCCTTAAGTCCCTCCTGGTGTGGGCGAGCGTTCTGTTGATTCTCAATCATGACCGTGGCCAGCGTTTTTTCACTGAAGAACATGGGTACGATGGCACCTACAGTGAAAATGGCGCCAATCAAAATAACGCCTACTGTGAGAAGCAACGTCAACCCGGTGAACGTACGAGACCCAATTTTCATCAGTAATGTTTAGTCCTCGTCGTTGGCTTTACCCTTATCGCCTTCATCAGCACCCTCAGCGGCAGCACCCTCAGCGGTAGCACCCTCTGCAGGCACTTCACCTTCAGCTGGAGTAGGTACAGGTTCTTCTTCTTTGCGTGGTTCCTGAGCGCTGGCTAACACATCATCCGGCTGAGCAAGAATTTCAACACCGGCTGGAACTTTCACTTGAGCAACCGTTACGTTGTCACCGAAATTAACGATGCTAGAGATATCCACTTCTAGAGCGTGTGGCAATTTGGCTGGCAGACACTTCACCGTCAGTTTATCAATAGAGGTGACCAGCACGCCGCCAAGATCCTTAATAGCTGGAGCTTCGCCAATAAAGTGGATTGGCACTTCTGTCTCAATTTCTTTCTTCATGTCCACGGCGAAGAAGTC
>CAZXUD010000091.1:0-3647 GCA_964643805.1 uncultured Candidatus Peribacteria bacterium
TGTCTGCACCAATCAAAAGGTGCATTAAGGTCGACTTGCCGGCGCCGCTTGGACCCGTAATGCAAACGAATTCATTCGGTTCGATTGCAAAGGTAATTCCATTCAGCACGTCACGGTTTCCCATGCGTTTGGTAACTCCATCTAGGACAATCATGGTGAAAAGTATAACGAACTTACCGCCCGCGCGATACGTTGAGATCTTGACTGGCCTTAAGAAACGCGCCCTTGAACCACCACGTAGACTTCCTTACTTCTATCGCGGCTGGCTTTCGCTTTCATCATTTTTACGGAACTCCACGTTTGTTTAAGTGCTTGCATGAACTCATCAAAGTCCGCCCCGCGGAAAACTTTCATCACGCAGCTCCCATTTGGTTTGAGTACGGCAGCTGCCGTGGTATCTACCGCTTGATTCAATTCAATGGAACGCCATTGATCAACATCCCACGTTCCGCTGGTATTTGGCGCTGCGTCCGAAAGGACAAGATCAACGCGATCAATACTAAGAGCATCCAATGCCTTTTGCAGGGCAGGGATATCGGTCATGTCTTGAACCAGGGTCGTCACATTATCCGCGACGGGTTCAATCTCCTGTAGATCAACGCCCACCACTTTTCCCTTCGGTCCCACTTGGTGAGCCGCATATTGCAACCAACTGCCTGGCGCTGCGCCCAGATCTAACACGATCATGCCTGGTTTTAATAAATGGAAGCGTTCATCCAGCTCCATCAACTTATACACCGAGCGCGCACGAAAGCCTTCCTCCGCGGCGCGTTGGCTCCATTTGTCGTTGGGTTGGTAGGGCTTTGGCATTAGAGGAGGGGGGTTTTCGAGGGCACACCGGTGGCACGTGGATACTTGCCCGGCGTCTTCATTGTCTTCTCAAACACGAGTAGTTGCCGCTTGCCCCAGTCGCCGGGTAGTTCGTATTCATATTGCTGATTCAGATGGCAGCTTAAATCTGCGCGGGCGAGCAATGATTCCTGGAGCTCGGTATCAATCTTTAAACTCTTCCACGTGATGACCGATCCTTTTACTTTCGTAAACGGCGCACTGTATTCCATTAAAACATTCAGTGGTGCGAGTGCGCGTGACGTCACGACGTCATATTGTTGGCGGTGTGCCGCATCATGCCCCAACTCCTCCGTGCGACCACAGAGGAGTGAAACATTGGTGAGACCAAGGCCATCAATAATTCTTTGAACGGCATCAATTTTTTTCTTGGTAGCATCTAACCCTACGAAGGTAATCTGCGGCAGGCACACCGCCAGCGCGAGCAGCGGAAAGCCGCCGCCGGTGCCAATGTCGAGAATTTTTTGTGCAGAGGTAATTTGTGGCAGCTCTAATCCGGCAATCGAATCTAAAATATTGCCGACCCAGCAACTATCTTCCGTGCGAAACGCGGAAAGATTCAGCTTTTTATTTTCCTCCAGAAACAAACGGAGGAGTTCTTTCAGCTGGTCTTGAATTGCCGGTGCAAGGGCAGCAGCGGTTATAACCATGGAATGCACGGTACGCTAACAGGAAGCCGGCGGCTTTGCAGCCGGATTGTCAGACTAATAGCGGTCAGGCTAAGCTACCGCTAATGTCACCTGCCACCCGCATTGCCGAGCTGCTCATCAATATTGGTGCTGTCCAACTTTCGGTGGATCCACCTTTTACGTGGACGAGCGGAATTAAGTCGCCGATCTATTGTGATAACCGCATGCTCTACAGCCACCCAGAAGCGCGGGACTTTGTAGTGGAAGGAATGATCGACCGTATTAACGCGCTGCAAGTAGATCCTGATGCAATTGTCGGGACCGCCACCGCTGCTATCGGTTGGGCTGCACTCGTGGCTGACCGTTTAAAATTGCCATTTGCATATGTTCGCTCAAAGGCAAAAGAGCACGGTGCAAAAAAGCGTGTCGAAGGAGATTTAGGAAAAGGTAAACACATTGTCGTCGTGGAAGATCTCATATCCACCGGTGGAAGTGCTCTCTCAACCGTAGAAGCACTGCGTACCGAAGCGGATGCCACCGTCAGCGATGTGGTGGCTATCTTCACATACGAATTCCTGACAGCTATAGAAAGTGCCCAGGAAGCGGGCATACGGTTCCATGCTTTGTCTGATTTCAGCACGCTGCTAGAAGTAGCCGCTGATCAAGGAAGACTGGAGAAGGAAAATATCGATAAAGCACGCACATTTGCCAAAGATCCTCAAAATTGGGGTATTTGATAAAAACACATAAATTTGGTATAATATACATATGCTCGTTGATCCAGATAAATATACAAACGGTGTACGTGATGATGTCTATGGACAGGAGGAATTTTCAAATTCCCCAGCGAGCGCTCCCGATGATATGAGAGGAAAGAGTGTCGCCGAACGCAAGGATTGGATCCGTCGCGAGTTCAACCATGTTTTACGTGATAACTAGAAACTTACTTTCTTAAAATACATATGGAACCACAAGACAAACAAGCTCAGCTCTCCTTCGAGACTCTCCAGAATGGTCATTGGGAAACCAATGAACAGACTCGATTAGAAATGCCAAAACTTAATGGCCAAGTTCACGAGACCGTGTTGGATAAATGCAGCGATGCCTATCATAAATTACTCGATCTCTTGCACCTCTCTTAATCAACTTCCCAAAACAAACATGAACTACTCACCAATCGAAGTACAGGCTCCAGCCCTCCCAGTGGAAGTGAAGCCACCGATTCAGCCTCAGCGTTAATTTAAAACTGGCTTAAGAATCGAGGATCACCTTCATACAAACTCCGAATATCTGGTATTCGGTGTTTGATCATGAGCATCCGTTCCACACCGAAACCGAAGGCGAAGCCTTGCCACTTGGTTGGGTCAATTTTGCAGTTCTTTAATACGTTCGGGTGTACCATGCCGCAGCCGACGACTTCGAGCCACGGACCTTCGCGGCTCGTGCCTTCCTCGCCTTGCCATCGCATGTCCACCTCGAGTCCTGGTTCCACAAAAGGGAAGTAACCGGTGCGGAAGCGGAATTCTACGTTCTCACCAATTAATTCTTTAATGGCTGTAATCATCACGGCTTTCATGTTGGCTAACGAAATATCTTTGCCAATCATGAGGCCTTCCCACTGGTGGAACATTGGCGAGTGTGTAGCGTCGGCATCTTTGCGGTACACCTTGCCTGGGCAAATCATGCTGAATGGTGGCTTATGCGTTTGCATGTACCGGACTTGTACCGGTGATGTATGGGTGCGGAGGACTTCATTCTTGCGGCCTTTAATCCAGAACGTGTCCTGCGCGTCGCGCGCTGGGTGATCCGCTGGAATATTTAACATGTTGAAGTTCATGTCCTCTGTTTCAATCTCTGGTCCGTATGAAACGTCGAAACCCATGCGCCCGAACACTTCTTCTACCCGGCGAATAAATTCCGGAATCAAATGGAGATGACCACGATGTGCTTTTGGCAACTCCAGTGTCACGTCCAATTTATCTTTACTAGCCAATTCCGAATCTGACGGACGGCTCAACGCTGCTCGTTTAGCATCGATGGCGCTGGTTAATTTCATCTTCCATTCATTCAATACCTTGGCTTGTTCTTTCCTCTCTGCTTCCGCCACCGTTCCTAACGACTTCATAGCAACCGTCATAGCGCCATCTTTGCGGCCGAAGACTTCCTGCT
>CAZXUD010000092.1:0-3582 GCA_964643805.1 uncultured Candidatus Peribacteria bacterium
TAAAGTAACCAAGAACGCGCTCTGCACCCTTGGCAGCTTTATCAGTCACATTTTGCATTGTAGTTTTTTTAGATGTTAGCTTGGGCATAAGTTTCGTCAGTTCAGTCATTCTTCCTTCCAACGCATCAAGCTTTTGATCCATTTGTTCTGACCGGAGTGTATCCAAGCGTACTTTCACAGCTCTTAGGAGCGCTTCCTCTTTGGGGTCCTCCAAGACCGTTTCGCGGTTATTTATAGCGGTGGCTAATTTTTCCAATTCATCAACGGTATCGTCTTTAATTTCCTCAAGCTTGTGAGCAGCGATGTGTGCATTTTGCTGATCTGTTGTATCTATCTGAGAAAATTCTTCTAAGAACTTCTCTTGAGGGTTTTCCTGTGGTGCAGCATTTGCAGCCATATTATGCGTGTGTAGGAAGACTGGTCAGAGAGGTCCAAGCTTTTTGAATCTGTTTCGTCCATTGCAGTTGAGATACTTTCGTTAAAATCTTTTCCAAACGGGCCATTTGGTCATAGGTCATAACCTCTAACGTTTGCCGCCAATACGTACGTTCCGCATCGGTTAGAATGCGAGAAGCAGCGATTAATTGAATGAGTGTTTGTTTGTCCATAAATCATATTATTATAGCAAATTTGGTCCATTTATTCAATGCGTGCTTTATATGGTCTCCTTGGGGAGTTTCTGTCACACTAAACACCCATGAAACAGTACCTAGACCTCCTTCAGCACGTTTTGGACACGGGCTCCATAAAAGCCGATAGAACTGGCACAGGGACGCGTAGCGTCTTCGGTTACCAGATGCGATTTAACTTACAAGAAGGCTTTCCTTTGCTGACCACTAAAAAACTCCATGTTCGGTCCATTTTTCACGAGCTTTTATGGTTTTTGAAGGGGGACAGCAACATTCAGTACTTAAAAGACAATGGCGTAACCATTTGGGATGAATGGGCTGATGAAAATGGAAACTTAGGTCCTGTGTATGGTTACCAGTGGCGCAGTTGGCCAGGACCGGACGGAAAAACGTACGATCAAATCAGTACGCTCATCGAAACTATCAAGAAAAATCCTGATTCACGCCGGCTCATTGTCAGTGCGTGGAATGTGCCGTTCATAGAAGAGATGGCACTGCCACCATGCCATTGTCTTTTTCAATTTTATGTGGCTGACGGAAAACTGAGTTGCCAATTGTACCAACGCAGCGCGGATATTTTCCTCGGCGTACCATTCAACATAGCGTCGTATGCATTACTCACACACATGATTGCGCAGGTGTGTGATCTTGAAGTGGGGGACTTCGTCCACACACTGGGTGATGCGCATCTTTACAGTAATCACTTAGACCAAGCGCATGAACAGCTGACGCGTTCCCCAAAACCATTGCCACAGCTCGTTATAAATCCTGAGAGAAAAGGCATTTTGGACTTTGTATACGAGGACTTCCAAATTTTGAATTACGACCCATGGCCGGCCATTAAAGCCCCCATCGCCGTATGATTTCTCTCATTGTTGCCGCTGCCGAAAACAATGTCATCGGGAAGGACAACCAAATTCCATGGAAGCTGCCGGACGACATGAAATTTTTTCGTGAGAAAACCGAAGGGCATCCCATCATCACGGGGCGAAAAAATTATGAAGCGATGGGCAGAGCCCTTCCGAACCGTCCCAACATTGTTGTAACGACACAACCTGACTACGATGCGCCGGATTGCATCGTCGTTCCTTCCGTTCATGAGGCGATTGAGCGAGCGGAAGACTTTGAAGGCGATGAAATTTTTGTGATTGGAGGCGGACAAATCTACCGCGAGGCATTACCGTTGGCTGATCGCATTTATTACACCAAGATTCATGCAAATATCGATGGTGATGTCACATTTCCAGAAATTAATGAAAGCGAATGGCAAGAAATTGAACGTGTTGAGCATCCGGCAGATGATCGTCACCAGTTTCCCTTCACATTCATTACATTGGATCGGATCAAGTGAGATCGGAGAGCGTAGATTTTCGTTTCTATAAGCCAAAATATACGGTTTTGGGAAGTTCGAAATACCGGCACTTTGTAATGCGATTTTAGCTCCATACACTTGGGGCATATGACTACTATCAATACAGCACAGGCGATCTACGAAGACACCATCGAGAAGTCCGGAGAAATTTCTGCCGAAGATTTAGAGCGACAACTTCGCGAACGATCGGAAGCGTTGCGGGGCGAACAACACGCCGAGATGAGCGAAGAAACGCGTGAAGATCTCGAAATAGTTTTAACCGATGGCGAAGATCCGGAAGACATCGCAAACGATTTAGATGAAGCAGCCGACGACATTCACTCTTCACTTGGTGGTAAGAATGCAACCATGAAAGAATTAGACCCCGGTGTCGCCGGTCAGGCAGAACTTGGTAAAGATAAGATGTGGATAAATCCAAAATCCATCAAAAGTGATGATGAAAAAGTGATCGACAAAGAAATTGCGGAGGATGTTGCTCTGCATGAAGAAGAACACACGAAACAATCAGCAACGGCTGATGCAGATGGTGTAGAAATTAATGGCAAAGCATTCGATGCGCGTGAGATCCGCGAGGCAGCCGCCATCAGTGTGCAATATCGCACTGACTTCCTCTCGGCAGAGTATCAGCAAATTACCAAAGGATTGCCAATGAATGCGGAGGATCGCGAATTGGTACGGAAAGGTAAATTCCGTGAATTACAGGCGAAGAAGAACAGTCAGCCTGCTCACGCAACCGCTGCTTAAGATTGAATCAGGGCCAAAAATTCTTCGCGCGTCTTAGGGTCTTTCTTAATAAGACCCTTTACCGCGCTGGTGAGTGCTTGGCTGTGTTGTTTTTCCACGCCGCGCATCATCATGCAGAAGTGTTCGGCTTCGACCACTACGCCAATTCCTTTTGGTTTGATGATTTTATAGAGCGCGTCACAGATTTGTTGGGTCAGACGCTCCTGCGTTTGCAAGCGACGTGCATACATGTCGACAATGCGAGCAATTTTGCTCAGTCCAATGATCTTTTGATTAGGAACATAAGCGACGTGCACCTTTCCCGCGAATGGTAAGAGGTGGTGTTCGCACAAAGAGAAGCATTCGATGTCACGCAGGACGACCATGCCATCGGTATCCGCTGGAAAAAGGGCATTATTCACAATTTTTTCCAATGATTCATCGTATCCGGAGGTCAGGAACTTCATCGCCTCAGCCCATCGCTTCGGGGTTTTCTTTAACCCCTCACGATTGGGGTTTTCGCCGATGTCCTTGAGGAGTTTGCGGACCAGGTCTTCCATAGAGCTGCATCCTACAAGGTCAGATTCACCTTCGTACAGAGTTGATCCTCTGTTTCTTTGAGGAGTTGTTCCCAGGTTTTATCTAAAGCAGGATGCTTTGATGTGAAATCGAGCAATGCTGAAAGCGGTTCGAGGACGAATCGCCGCTCGTGCATGCGGGGGTGGGGGATGGTGAGGGTTTCCGAGCCCATCACGGTGTCGTCGTACAGAAGAATGTCCAGATCAATCGTCCGGGGGCCAAACCGGTATGGCGGCGCCTTACCAAGTTGCGCTTCTATACCTCGCAGCACGGTTTGTA
>CAZXUD010000093.1:0-3535 GCA_964643805.1 uncultured Candidatus Peribacteria bacterium
AGAATGTCGAATTCTGCTTGGCGGAAAGGCGGAGCGACTTTATTTTTCACCACCTTGGCCCGAACGCGGTTACCGACAATTTCTTGGTCGTTAGCAGCGGTGCCCGGAACCTTTTCTAAAATTTTATCAATGCGACGAACGTCGATACGGACGGAGGCGTAGAACTTAAGCGCATTGCCACCCGTCGTAGTTTCGGGGTTGCCGAACATGACGCCAATCTTCATGCGCATTTGGTTAATGAAGATAACGGAGCAGTTGGTTTTACTCACAATCGCCGTTAATTTGCGGAGCGCTTGGCTCATTAAACGTGCCTGTAAGCCCATGTGGCTGTCGCCCATCATGCCTTCAATTTCTGCGCGTGGCGTAAGGGCCGCGACAGAGTCGATAACGATGATGTCGATGGCACCGGTGCGAACGAGCTTCTCCGTAATCTCCAGGGCTTGTTCACCGTCGTCTGGTTGAGAGACCAGCAGATCGTCGATGTTCACGCCAATTTTCTTGGCGTACGTCACATCCAGCGCGTGTTCAGCATCTATAAAAGCTGCTTTTCCACCGCGTCGTTGTGACTCAGCAATGGCATGGAGTGCGAGTGTTGTTTTTCCAGAGGATTCTGGACCGAAGATCTCGATGATACGCCCCTGTGGCATTCCACCACCGAGAGCTAGGTCTAAGGCGAGGGACCCGCTTGGGAACATCTGCACACCTGCTTGCGACTGCTCACTCATTTTCATAACGGCACCCACCCCGTATTCCTTCTCAATAAGAGCGAGCGCGGTTTCAATCGCACCAACCTTTGGATCAACCGGTGGAGTTTTCTTGGCGGGGGTATCCATAGTGGCAGTGGAGGCAGAGGACTTCGGCATAATAGGGGAGGGAAAGGGGGGAAGAAAGGAGGTGAATGAACGTACACCTACTATTACAGCTGCACCCAAAATCGTCAAAATTCTGCGGTTGCAAGCCACATAAAATAGTATGGTGTATGTTAGTACACCCTCTTAGTATTTACGGCAAACGCCGATGTTTTCCTGCAGGTTTGTAATGTCACAGTAGGATCCTTTCGGACACAGAATGCCAGCGGTGCCGCCGCAAGGCGTACCTGTGACGCTACCGGTGCCAGTGGAGGTGTTCGTACTTGTCGTCTGTTGGCTCTGCCCCAGCGTGATGCTCTTCATAATAAGTAACCACATTTCATACTGCGCATCGGGACGATCCGAGGCGAGGGGATTGAAAACAAAGACGAGCTGCTTGTCACCGCGGGTAAGATAGACTGTTTCGCCGCCGAGTGTTTCATTGGCGACACGGATGGCACGCGCCTTGTCTATGACAATAGGAACGCCGCCCGCAATGTCTTCCTTAGGACGTTCGGTAATACGAATAATGGGATCCACCGAACCCGGAATAGAGAAGATTGCTTCGCCATCGGCTACCGATCCGTTCCATGTTTCTGGTACGGAAATAGTGAGCGTGAGGGAGGGGAGTTTCCATTCCTTGAGGGACTCTTCTAAGACAGCCACCACCCGTTCAGCCACTAGGACAGGCAAAAATGACGGATCGACGTTCTGCTGTAATGTGCCCTCAATCACCAGATTCTTTCCTTCGTACCGACGAAGGCTGACCCGGTTACTTTCTACGTAATAGGTGTCTTTTCCATCTATTTGAAGCATGTGGGTACCGCGTCGTAAGAGAGATATTTCGGTAGGGAGCAATGCCCCTGTCAGTGTCTGTGTGCCGGTAGGAAGTGTTGTGTTCGTTGGTTCCCGATCACACGCAACGAAGGCAAGACTCACGAGGAGCATGCACGCCAGAGCGGCGCATTGACGCGGCCGGGCTTTAACAACTTCAAGAGGAGATGAAATCATGAAGGGCGACTATGATACAGCACTTTGGCGTGGTGTGCGCTACTTCTGAGAAGCATCGAACGCGTATACAGCGCGACCAACGCGCTTGAAATACGGCATCTTCTGCAAATTCAGGGAAATCGTACCCACCTTGACGGTGCGCTGTTTTGCGACTTCTTCGATGATCTCTTTCTTACTGAGTGGTCCCTTGTCCTTGAGAATCTTTTCAATGACGTCAGCAACGGTACCTGGCTCATAACCCCATTCACGGAGAGCGTAGAGTCCGCGACCCACCAAGACGAATTCTGGGTAGCGAATCAGTTCATTGTGAACGGCTTGAACGGTGACGTTCTTGTGGTCAAAGCCTGCCTCGCGAATGCGGTTGGCAATATCCATAAAGTGGAGTGGCTCGCCGGTCTTCTTCAAAATAATCTCGACCTTGTCGCGAATACTGCGAGGACGGACGAAGCGCCATTCCGTAAGTCCCCAACCTTCAGGAATCTTGCGGAGACGTTCATCAATGGTCAGACAGCTAACTATTAACTCACGGCTTGGCATGCGGCCCTGGAATAAGTTGAGGGCTTGAATAGCGGAGACAATCTCATCGGTTTGCATGCAGGACTTCCGCTTTTTCAAAATCTTCACGATGTTCGTCACAATCGTGCTGATGTCTTGCATGGCGAGTGAATCTAAACGCCAGAATGGTACGTAGGTATTGCTCTTACGACCCTGGACCATTTCGTTATCAATAGAGAAGGAGAGACGGAGGACAGCGCCGTCCACGTCGTTGCTACCTTTAATTTGGCGAAGAACTGCTGAGACCAAATCGTCTTCACGCATCACACCACCGGCAGCACGTAAGACAGTCTTCGCAATATCATTGACCTCATCTAAACGCGTCGTGCGAACGGTGCGGCGCAACTTTCCGAGAGCGATACTTTCAATTTGGCGGATACGCTCGCGGGTGACGTTGAAGTGATTCCCAATTTTCTCCAGTGTTTCCTTCTGATGACCCTGCAATGCAAACCGACGTTGAATGACGGTTGACTCTTTGTCCGTTAATACCAGAAATAAATTGCTGAGTAATTCCTGGAGATTAACAGTCAGCTGCGAAGTAGCAGCAGTCGTAGTCGGCGCAGAGTCAGCCATGAATTCATGGGGGAGAAAACAACCCTCGTTATACCAGAATATTGACAGAGGCAAAAGATAGAGTACGGGTTCGACTAGACGGGAACATCAGGATGTTGCTTGTTGCCGTAAAGTCATGGAAACGACTCAACTTTAACTATGTAATAAAATGGTAAAAGAGCAAAGGATGATAATATAAACGATATTTGGTAACTGTCAACTACTTTCCCTCTGCAAATAAGCCTCTAAAAGGGCACAAGCGGCCTCTCCGTCGGGATCTACGGATGAAACCGTAGGACTCGAGTATCGCTCATCTAAAAAATCCACCTTGAGCGAAGAGGGGAGTTGTAATTGTTCTACAAACGTATGAACGTACCGCGCTTGGTCGCCTGTTTCGCCTGATGGTAACAGTGGTAATCCAAAAACAAGCTGCGTTGGTTTTTTTTCTTCAATCAATGTTCGAATGTGATGTGTAAGTTCATCGCTAGTTTTGTGCTGCAACGTTTTCAACACGATCGCCACTTTTGAATCATCAGCAAATGCAACACCGGTGCGTCGCTTGCCAACAT
>CAZXUD010000094.1:0-3489 GCA_964643805.1 uncultured Candidatus Peribacteria bacterium
CGTGAAGCTAGAAGAATGAGCTTTAGAAATGATCGTTATTACTACTCAAGAAGCTGTGATGAATGCAAAAAATCCATGCTTTCACTCTTTAACTCAAATTATACCGGCAAAGTCTATTGCAACCTGTGTTGGTGGTCCGATAAGTGGGATCCATTGAGCTGGGGCATGGACTTTGATTTAGCTCGACCTTTTTTCGATCAATACAAAGAACTCACAGCTAAGGTTCCACGCATTACGATGGTCAATGACGACGGCGTACAAAGTCAAAATTGCGAATTCACTTCAGATTTCGCCTTGGGGAAAAACGCCTACATGGTGCTCTGCTCTTGGTATGTAGAAGATTCCATGTACGGGTACCAAACAAATTGGATTAAAAATTCCATCGATAACTTGTATTTACTGCGCTCTGAACTCATGTACGAGACAGTGGTGTGTGAAAGCAGTTACAACTGCCAGTACACGCAACAAGTCACAGGCTGTGGGAATTGTGTATTCGGATATGATCTGATCAACTGTCAGGATTGCCTGCTGAGCGCTGGACTACGTAACAAGCAATATTGTATTTGGAACAAACAATACAGCAAAGAAGACTATTTCAAATACAAAGAAAGTTTTCAGCTCGATTCGTGGGATTCGATTCAATCACTCAAGAAACAATTCGATGAATTTTTGCTAAAGATACCTCGAAAATATGCCAACCTCATCCAATGCGAGGAAAGTACCGGCGACAATTTGAAACGCTGTAAAAATGCAAAGGAATGTTACAACCAAAGTGATCTTCACAGTTGTAAATTCATGACCAGTGGAGACAAAGCCGTAGATTGTTACGACTGCAATTCAACCGGCAACCCAGAACTATGCTATGAATCTCTGACACCCGATAACGGCTATATGAATGCCTTTGTAGCTGACTGTTGGAATGCTAAATACCTTTTATATTGTAGCCACTGTCACAATTCTCAAAATCTTTTCGGCTGCGCGGGACTCAAAAAAAATCAGTACTGCATCTTAAACAAGCAGTACACAAGGGAAGACTATGAAAGAATGGTCCCAAAAATCATCTCACATATGAAGCAAACGGGAGAATGGGGAGAGTTCTTTCCAGCGACCTTGACTCCATTTGCTTATGACGAAACCCCGGCCAACGAGTGGCATCCTCTGTCTGTTGAAGAAGCAAAGAAACTGGGCTACCGATGGCAAGGTGAAGACACTGGTTCACAAGGAAGGGAAACAATAGAATGGAGGGATGTGCCTGATTCCATTAAAGAAGTGCCCGAAGTAATGGGGAAAGAAACCCTAGCCTGTCAAAAATGCTCAAAGAACTACCGAATCCAAAAACAAGAATTGGAATACTATAAAACTTACAAAATCCCCTTACCCCGCTTTTGCCCCAATTGTCGACATAGAGAACGCTGGTCAAAACTAAATCCAAAGAAATTATGGCAAAGGCAGTGTGCTAACTGCACGAATCAATTCGAAAGTACTTACGCCCCCAACCGACCTGAACAAGTCTTATGTGAGACCTGCTACTTAAAGATTATTTACTGAAGAAACGCAATTCTAATTGCTTCCAGCTTGGAGAGTAAAGCAATTGAAGGACTGTAAAAGTTCTATATAATGAAGTGGATGTCAGAGAAAAAATTATCACTTTCAATCGGTGTCACGGCCGCAACTTTGTTGTTAGTGATCGGCCTCGTTTTATACATGAAGTCCGAACCAAAAGTACTTTGGGAAGAATATACCAGCTCCACGCTGGGTTTCTCTGTATCCCATCCGGCCGACTGGAAAATAAGCGAAACGGACGCGGAGTCAGGACCGGACATCTTGGTACAAGACAGCAATGGATACGCATTTGTGAGAATTCGGGGTTT
The DNA here is from genome assembly GCA_964643805.1 of uncultured Candidatus Peribacteria bacterium. Taxonomy (GTDB): domain Bacteria; phylum Patescibacteriota; class Gracilibacteria; order Peribacterales; family Peribacteraceae; genus CAZXUD01. Next base: position 1,872 of record CAZXUD010000094.1, read on the forward strand.
CGTGGATCCATACTTGAATAGCGCGGAAGCTCTGAACTCATCCATAGAGGAATATGAAAGAAATCTCGCGCTGCAAGACGGGGTGGAAATCTCTAGTTTCCAGTCGAATGAAATGGAAAACGACGTCGGAGGATTTTCAGCAATAGGAGATTTTTCCATCAACGATATTACTTATCGTTTCGAGGAGCGAGGGTGGCTATCGATGGCGGGGCAAGTATTGATTCTGCGCGCCGCAGATGTTCCACAAAACTTCGAAGCATCATTGCCTACAATGGAAAAAATAATGGACAGCTTTGAAATCCAATAATATGAAAACACTTCTTAAAATAATAAGCTGCGCGGTCCTGTTTGGACTCATGAGATCTGCCACGTTTGCCGAGGAAGGCAAACCGGTTACTGTAATGGGTCAAGTCACCTACACCTCGCTGGGCATCAGCAAAGAAGGAACCTTGTCTAGCATCTATGGAAGTTCCGTAGAAAGCAAATTCATCAATTCGGGTGTGGTTTCTATGGTAGAAGACGGAGAAATGGCAGAAGAACTCAGCCAAAGGCGTGAGGAATTCAATAATTTAAACGGGGGTAAAGGAGGGTACTACGAAAAAACAGACGCGCAGGGCAATACATTTTGGGGCTATGAAAAACTGGATGAAAACAAAATTTTGAAACCGGAATACCGAATCGATACCAGCATCGACGTCACACGCGCTCGACACGGCGACGATAGCAGCAAACAAGATATTAACGTAACCATTCAAATTTACGATGTGAAAACTGGAGAGTTGGTGAGTCAGTCAACAGAAGTGCATCGTAACGCGGATCCATACGCGAATCTTCAAATCATAGGGCCAAAGCCCACCTGGGTGGAAAAATACATCACGGGATACGTTCGGGAAATAAAATATGACGATCCCGTAAGAGAAGCGATAAATGCGGCATCAAAAACGGCCATAGACAAACTGACTGAATATACCGGACAAAAAGCACAAAGCGATGCGGATAGATTCAGTGGCTACATGCCACTTGTACCCCCGGAAATCGCAAATCCACCCCAAGAACAATCCGAAGAGGATATCCCGGAGCAAGGCACCCCCATCTCAAAGCTTGATTACAACCGCGTGCTCAATTCTCCCGGCTGTGAGGACTGGGCCGTAGGACCGGAAACAGGAGTATGGTGCTATGATGAAGGAGAAATGGTAATCATTGGCAGTCAAAATTTAGCCGGACTGTTCGACAGACCGCCGACTTTTCCATTTTACGACGGCAACGAACCTTGGCAGGCACCTGAACCAAACACGGAATCACAAGAATATTTCGAATCAATACCGGACGACTACTCCGTGCCCGATTCTTCAATGTACACACCATCCAGTGGAGACTCTTCACCCAACGTCAACTGGACTGTACCAAGATAAGCTGAGCGAAGGTCTACTCTTTGCTCTCACATGTGTGTATACAAAAAATCACCCCTGTTTTGACGTTTGTGGGACCGCAGGCTGGCCAGAGCTGAAGAAGCTTAACCTTGCTAATCCCCCCACCCATTATCAGCCACCTAAACCAGCATGCCAGCCTCCATTCAATTTTTGATAAACTGGAACAGAGGCAAAAAACTCCGAATTTA
>CAZXUD010000095.1:0-3461 GCA_964643805.1 uncultured Candidatus Peribacteria bacterium
AGGACAAATAAATGTTGATGGAGTGAATTTGCGAAAAGTTCCCCGCCGCGCTCTGCAGCTGTACCGCCGCCGCATTGGCGTGGTCTTTCAAGATTACAAATTATTGTGGACACGCACCGTGGCAGAGAACATTGGGTATCCACTTGAGATTTGTGGCGCCAGCGACCGAACTATCCATCTGCGTGTTACAGAACTCTTAAAGCAGATGAACATTGCTCAGCAAGCGAACGCGCCTTGCACCGCTCTTTCGGGCGGAGAAAAGGCACGTGTCGCCATTGCTCGCGCCGTCGTTCATAAGCCAATGATTATTTTGGCTGATGAACCGACGGGTAATTTAGATCCGGAAGAATCATTTAAGATTCTGAAACTCTTAAAAGAGATCCACGCTGCTGGTGCAACAATCGTTTTGGCAACGCACGACACCGCGATTGTGAACGCGTTGCACACACGAGTGATTCGTTTGGAGAACGGTAAAATCGTTCGCGATAGCGTTGGTAGCTACGACGCTAAGAATGAAATCTCGAATCGCACCTCAAGTAATAAACGCTCCAGTGGTGGCGAAGGCCGCGTGAAGATTGTTTCGACTAGTTCTTAGCTTTTGATTCATCGGTCTTATCGTCTTGCTGTTTTTGCATACGCACTTTTACGACGTCGACTAATGTATCTGCAGCATCCACTACATCTTCCATTTTTACTTCACTTGGGTAACCACGAATGAGCAGCACGCACATGAGTGCGGCGTAACCCATTTCTGGAATCAAGAATCGCAAGGGCATACCAACACCTCGAGCAATGATGACGATATCCAAAATGAAGATGGCCGCGTGAATCAAAATTAATAACGTGACGATGCTGCCAGATCGCGCGGGTCGTAAAGCGGCAAGCAATGCACTCACTGCGAGAGCGATAAGAACTGCTGCGCTAAACCAAAGTAAACTGAGATGAGCGGTATCCAGAATAACAACATCTGGGTAGAACTTCAGGAAGAAATCCGGCTTGAGCAAGAAAATAGCCGCTGTGAGCACAAACGCTAACGCAATGAGGATGAGAGTCAGCCGGAGAAAGTTGATGGAACGAACCATGGCAAAAGAGTACACATGTCCGTATTCTATTGCCATGACGACCTACAAGGATTCCGGCGTAGACATCGACGCAGGCAATGCTGCCTCCCGCGCTGCTTATGAGCACGCCAAGAGCACATTTGCCGCTCGAAAAGGCCGTTTAGGCGCTCCTGTGCAAGATGACGGCGGTTTCGCCGGCCTGCTAGATATGGGTGATTACTACTTGGCACAGAACGACGACGGCACAGGCTCCAAAATGGAATTGGCCGTTGCCTTGGGAAAATACGACACTCTTGGTTATGACCTTCTCGCGATGGTTGTTGATGATGCCATTTGTGCCGGTGCGGAAGTGATGAGCGTCAGCAATACCTTAGACGTTCACAAAGTGGATCCGAAAATGGTCGATAGTCTCCTCGGTGGATTAGCGAAAGCCTGCAAAGAACAAGGTATCGTCATTCCGGGCGGAGAGATTGCAGAAGTGCCCGATGCAGTCAGTGAGCCGGTGTGGAACGCAACGAGTGTTGGCATTGTGGCGAAGGACCGCGTGTTACAACCAAAAAATATTTCGGCCGGTGACGTTGTCATTGCATTACGCAGCGGTGTGCTACGTAGCAACGGATTTTCACTCGCACGAAAAATTTTGAAGGATGCCTTCGGTAAAAATTGGCACAGTCAAGAATGGAAAGACGGAACGAGCTGGGGCGAAATTCTTTTGAGCCCAAGTATTCTGTACCACGCTGCGCTTCTTTCGTTACTTGGTAGATACGGCGAAGAGAGAAAGGTGAACGTGAAGGGACTCGCGCACATTACTGGTGGTGGCGTGGCCGAAAATTTCCGACGCATTCTGAAGCATGCAAACGTTGGTGCCGAACTTACAGATTTATGGGCACCACATCCTGCCGTGGCAGAACTGGTTGAGATCGGCAAAGTGCCATTGGAAGAAGCCTACCGAACATGGAACATGGGTAACGGTATGCTGATGGTCGTTGATAAAAAGGATGTTGATACGAGTATCGCAATGCTGAACAAAGCGGGTATTGATGCAAAACAGTGTGGGACAATCACCAAAGGCTCAAACATAAAGATTATGGCTTACAACGGGGCTGAACTTACGTCGGTATAAGTCTCTTGCCACAGGAAACTGAAGAGGCATACCATGACCCACCAATGGAGACTCCCGAAGTTTTCCGGGTTCAAAAAAAACCTTCACGACGTTCCGTTATTTCAATTCGCTGCAATGTGGCACTTTCCATGTTCTCCGCTTTAGGAGTGCTGGCAATGGACAAAACACGTCCTTTAGAGCAGCCACAGCCACTCCCTGTGGGATTAAGTGCGTTATCGGATGATACATCGGAACTTCCTGATAAAAACGCTCCCGTTCAAGAGATTTTTGAAAAACTAGAAACCCTGGAAGAACTTATTCAATTCGCTCAGGAAAATCTTCAATTTAACAGACCAGGAAATCCCGCTACTTTTTTTGCAACCTTTCGACAGGACGTAGCTGATTTTCAGGCTGATAATTGGAAGGGGCCTTGTAATAACTGGGCTGAATTTTCCGCACACTGGGTCCATATGCATGGCGGTCACCCGTACATTGTGAGTGTCTACCCCAAAGGCATTACCGATAAATTCAGCAAGGGTTGGCACCAATTTATGGTTTGTAAAACAAACGACGGTAGCCTCACCATTTTTGATCAGCACGCCAATGTGGATGACCCTGAGCAAACTGGTAAATACCAAGCGCTCCGCTGGGAGGGATCATTAGAAGAGTATCTTCAAAAATACCATCCGAACTCCACACTTACTCCACGCGGAGGAGTGGTCTCTTGGCAATTGCTTCGCAATAATGCGATTGGAAAATTTTATCCGCACCTCGGTGCGAATGAAGAAATTGCCGCCACCAGTGTTCTTCCCACTAAAAATGAGCCAGCCAAAGAAACCGAGCTGGTAGCCCACGTAAAGAATTGACAGAGCACAAACTCACATTATAATCCGGGCAGTCATGCACTCTAAGTGTCTCCTTATCGCCTCCATTCGTGCCGCACTCATTGCGGACACGGGGCTGCGTATGTAGGAGAACTAATCGGAAAGTAGATACTCAGCCCCTCCAAAAAGAGGCTTATTTGTTTAGTTCCTTCACAACATTGTTCCTGTTTGAACCGGGTGGTCTGGCGGTTATGGCCGGTAGACCCTCCTGTTTACTTCTTTCTCTCTTCACTCTTTTTTTAGGAAAGGAGGCCTACTATGGCCGAAACCCCTACCTTACCCACCGTCGTCACGGACTACTGCAGTCCGCAAGCACGGTTGATTCGGTGGATTACTAAAATCCACGAGAATCGACCCAAGCAGGTTATTTTTCAATTACCCAAGCGATGGGGGTACGACGGCGATTACGCTGTC
>CAZXUD010000096.1:0-3374 GCA_964643805.1 uncultured Candidatus Peribacteria bacterium
ATCGTTTTCCTCGGTGCCAATCCCCCACTCTCGTCCTATTTCCACAGCCAAGTCACTCGGCTCCTCACCTTCAAATGAATTCACAATGAGGATGGCGATTTCGTTGGTGGTCTCCTTTTGGTACTGAGTCAGGGTGTCTTCCAACGCTGTTTCTTGCGATGCCTCTAAAATGCCAACGACATCGGTTACAAAGCCGTCATTGGGTGGAATTTCAAACGCTGCCAGTGCGTTGGTCGCACTGAGCAGCGCTGTGATGAACAACAGTGATCTCCGCATATTATTCGAAATTCACATCAGGAGCATTAGCTGCATCGGCATCAGACTGGAAGAACGCCGCTGGTTCGTAGCCAAACATTCCTGCCAGAATATTTCTTGGGAAGACACGGGTGTACACATTGTAGGAGCGCACGGCATCGTTGTAATCACGACGAGCGGTCGCAATGCGATTCTCCGTTCCTTCTAGTTGCGTTTGAAAATCGCGGAAGCCCTGTGTCGCTGTTAACGTTGGGTACGCTTCAACCGTCACAAGCAAACGAGAGAGCGCGGAGTCAAAATTATTTGCCGCTGCTACTTGTTCATTGGTGGTATCAGCTTGCTGCCATTGCGTGCGTGCTTGTGTCACGGCTGTCAGCGTCTCCTGCTCAAAGTCAGCGGCACCTTGCACGGTTGCTTGCAGGTTTGGAATTAAATCGAAACGACGTTGGTACTGCGTTTCTACTTGAGCCCAAGAATTATCAAGCCCAGCTTTGGCACCAACCAGTCCATTGTACGTTGTCCATACCCAGCCAAGTGCCAGCACAACGACGGCGGCAATAGCAATAAGTACAAAACGTGATTTATTCATAAGAATGATGGAAGAAATACGAGCCTAGTGTAGCAGAAACCCAAAGGGGCTGCAGCGAAGAGACAAACCACATTTCTTGATTGTAAAGATAAATTAACGTACGCTGCCTTACTCACATATGTTGAACAACGCACCAAGTACGGCAAAAAAGGCGCCTGTCATCGTGACGATTAATCCGCATATTCATCACCCTCGCATTCTCGGTAAGATTGTGGATACCGTCCGGAGTGCGCTTGCTGATACGGAGCGTCATTGCGAAGTAGCAGTCAATGGCAAACCACATGAAATCGAAGTTACCTTTCCCTTGTGGCAAGCAGAGTACGGTGAGCACCGTGAAGTGAAGAAAATTTTGGAGAAAACACCGTACGGAAGGATGAAGATTTATCGTGTGTTAACGGATGGTGAAAGATGGACAATTAATGAGACTTTATAGAAGGCTATAAAACAACCACCGCTCTTTGGTTATAGCTAATATTTGTGTTGAGATGCCCCCAAACTGACGAAGGCGCGCTTCATGAATGCAAAGTCGTTGGTTGAAGGCTCCATACCGACCATTGACAACTTTTTCCAGAAGCGAATAATCGGTCGCTATGGAATGGGACCGTATTGATAAAGGCAAACTGATTGATGGCCACCTTCACGATGAGGACATTCAAACGGGAAAAGAGACTTTTATTTGTGATGACGATATTACAGCGTGCTTGTACTACATTCGCCGTTTTGTAGAAACAGTTATGAGTATTGAAGACGAAATGCAGGTGCGCGAAGTCGTGAAAAATGAAATCCCGACGAACTCTTTCCACATTGAAAAAGGTAATGAGTTGTACCATATCCTGAGTAAAGGGCGCCCTCGTACGCCTGACGCGCGCAAAAAAACTGCGAAGCTTGTATCTTTTAGAATTGGCCGCACATTTCGGTCTATAGCGGATGATATAGTAAAAGTACTTCGATCATGTCCGGCCAATGCGCTCCAAATACTTCTCTCTTTGCATCCAGAAATTGCCGAATTAGAAAAGGTGCTCATTCACGATAGCCCCACAACGAGACCTGATATTGAAGATCTGCATACGCACCGGAAAGACAAATACAAACGCAACGATGTGTGCCTTCCAATCGACTCACTACGACACCACCAGACCAACGCCGCTGCCGAAAGTTCCGAAAGAGTCCTTGAAAGAATTCATCAGTTGATCGCCGACCCTGCAATAGCGCATATAGATTTATATTGTAATCATTTAAATCATTTAGATCTTAATATCCTTACCTGGGAAATGGACCAAGTTGAAAAAATTCTTGAAAAACTTCGAGGCGCTTACCCTCGCCTACCCTCCAATGTTTTGTACAAGCTTCCTCACTTTAGTGCAGGGTATTTCCAAACGCTTCAAGATGAACACATTGTCACTTTTGAAAGTGACACCCAGAGATTTAACCAGTATGAAGTAGAAACTCTACTAAGACGAGTTGCTGATATGGCGAAGGAAATGCAGAGTTTAAAGATTTTCGTAGAGCTCATGCGAGAGAAGAACAGTCTCGACGTTGTCTATAGAATCTACACACTTACAAGAAGTTGACCATTACTTTCGAAAGCGTACTATTTTCTCAGTGAAAACACTGTCCACGATTATCAGCATTATTACGAATCCCGCCCTTCGCGTGAGGTAAGAACTGCTGATCTATTCTCTCCCTTACGCGAAAGCGCAGGGGGCTTTGTTGTATTCCCTTCCCTTTTCTCTTATGGAACCATTCACTCTTACTCCACAGGCAGAATCTGACTACTGCCGCAGCTTTCAAGCTGTTAATGAGGCAGGTTCTATTATTGCGAGCTTTGCGGAGGGAAAAAATAAGGAAAATGAGCTCTCTGGCTGGTTCCATTTGAATGTTTCCGAGCACCCGCAGAGTCAGGTGACAATGCACGGAGCCCCAGATGAAGCCGTTCAGAGACTTTTAATGCAGGAATTACTACGGCAAAGGGAGACGCTATTACCCCTTCTGGCTACCTGCCGGGAGATCCATTTCCATGTCTCCCTAGAGGGGTTTCCCTCCTGGGCTCTTGAAGGCGGGAGGATAGATCCCAGCACCGGTTACATGAGGCGCCCGAGGGCCCGAAAGGTGCCTCCGTCGGGTCAGGTTGAGGCCAGTAGCCGCGTCTCTCGGTTCGATGGACTCGTTGCAACAGTGGATCAACAAGAAAGTCTTACGAAAATTCGTAAGGAAATTTGCGAAGTACTTCAGGCCTATAAGGCTTCCACGCAATCTTGAGCCGTTCCAGTAGCTTCTCCGCTACCTGAAGCGGTTCTTACCCCTTCCCACCCCCTTGACCATGCCTAGTTTGTACAAATAATGTATACAAAATGGCTTGCCATAAGGGCCGATGAAATCTGGAAGTTTTAGAGTCCCAAACCACCCCCTTGGGACGGTATTTGACATACTTATAAACTATTTTATAAGTATATTATTCGAAGACTAGACAACAGGCCCCCCGGCCGGACACGGCCCCGGCCCTCCCCCCCGGGCGGGTGGGGTGCGCGGT
>CAZXUD010000097.1:0-3279 GCA_964643805.1 uncultured Candidatus Peribacteria bacterium
CGATCCCACGCCTTCTGTTGGCTGGCCATGCGCAAGCTCATCACAACCATACCTTCGTCATTCTCTTCTTCTAACACGAGTGCCATAACCTTCTCACCCATGGTGAGAGTCTTAAAGGTACCGAACGAGTCGCGCAATTCGCGACCGCTGACGATACCGGTGCCGACACCGTGTAAATCTAAGAGCAGTTTGTTCTTTCCTTTGTGAACAACGGTTCCTTCAATCAGCTCTCCTGGGCGTGCCCGGAAAAGCGTTGGTGAACCTTTGAGTAAGTCATCCATCACGGAAGACTTGGTTGCGGTGAGACTTTTAGCCATACAAAAGTGGTGGTGCAAGCGGTAAGAATAAAGGGGTGGCGCCGCCCTTGCACGAGCAACGGGGCCATTAGGCATACTTTCACACAGCAAAACCGTGTCGTCAACGATTTCGGCCACGATAAACCATTTTATTCCTTACAGAACACTCCCTTCCGTATTAAATGCCCCGTTTAAAGGCAGCTTTTGGTTCTGGCTGGAGTCGCGGTTGAAGGCTTGGTAATACAACTGAATCAATTCCAACGTATTCAAACGATGCGTTGCCAAACCAATGTTGTTGAGACTGGTTTCTACCAGGTCGATGCGTTCTTTCAAGCGAGCATGCTGTTCAATGAAACGCTTGTTGCGTTGCAAGGCACGATTCGCGTTGTCATCTACATTCATCCACGAGCGGAACTGCGTCCACATATTCTTTTTTTGTGGGCTGTCATCTAATGGAATAACAACGAAGAAACGCTTTTGCATGATGTCTGCAACTTCCACCATTCGTTCTACGAAGTTTGCGTATGCATCTGTTTGTTCGCGTAACAGGGGGTTCTTATTGTTCGATGCTTGAGTGCGAATAGTCGCAATATACGGGTCAATATTCACGCGGCTGGACCGGGCAAGAATCTGCACGGGGAAAGCCAGCGTGTTAATGAATGATTCGTAACCCGCAATAATGCCCTGCTGCTCCGTTTCACTCTTCAAGTTAAAGTTGATCGGCTCAACGCGCATCACAGCACGCAATCCACCGTTCTTTAAGAAGACCGTATCATTACTAATTTCAGCAAATGGCAGGTACCGCTGCGTATTTGCAGAGCGAGCCTTTTTGCGTTGGCGCACCGTACTCAAGAGTCGGCGCTTTTTGCCTGGCTTTGGATCTTCAATCGTATCCATTACGCAGTAGGAGGAAGAATGTCTCGCAAAAGTGTGTGTGTTGAGGAGCTAGTATTCATGTGTTCATCATCTTCGAGTCTCATGCCATCAACGGTTTCACCTAATGACAATGGTTGAGCTTGAATGCGTGTTGGATTCACTGGGCGACTTGGTTCCGTCACCGGAATTTCTACTTCATCTACCTCTTCATCGACGCTACTTCTGCCTTTATCCAAAAGCGCACTCAGTAATTCCATGTGTTTATCTGGAATAGTCTCTTTTTGAGCCAGACGCATCTCCTGATCATCTGCATTGGTGCGTATATTTATTGAAATACCAGGTCGAGGGCCAAAACTTCGGACGGTTGGTTTCTGTAAACGTTCGAACGAGAGGAAAATCAAACGCATCAAACTGATGTCATTGATTTTTACGAAGGCAAACGCAGCTCCAATGTAGAGTGGAATAAAAGAAGCGACGGTGTAGGGGATTCCGTTGTAACCATTGCGTTGTCCCACCGTCCAAATAATGTAACTGAAACCACCCGTCACCATCATAATGAAAATCTGACGCAAACTGACAGGTCCGAAGATCTTTTCTTCAATCTGGACGTTGGACGGAATCTTGACCGGGTCGATTGGCATAAATCATATTATTATAGCGGAAAACGGCTTTTGGAGCAATTGGGCAGGGGCGCATTAGGACAGGTTTAATGCCCAAAATAAAGAAGGTACGCCTGCGTACCTCCTTTACCCATTTTGCCTTCAATATTAACTGACGGCCGTCGTTTTCTTTGGCGTTGAGACTTTCGCCTTTTGGCCGGGCAAGAAATCAATTTGATCTTTCCCTTTAAGGACGACACGAATGGTGTCGCCTTCGTTGAAGACGCCTTTCAAAATGTGTTCTGCAATTTCATCTTCAATGCGTTCTTGAATCACGCGACGAACTGGTCGAGCGCCGTATTCAGGATCGAAACCAAGTTCACCGAGAAGGTTCACGACCTTCGCGTCGACATCGATCTCATAATTCTGCTTCTTCAAGCGGTCCGCCAACTCCTGTAAGTTAATTTTCACAATCTTGCGGATTTCATCTTGAGCTAACGCGTTGAATACAATGATGTGGTCGATGCGGTTCAAGAATTCTGGGCGGACATTTTCTTTTAACTCCGCAATAACCTCTTGGCACTTCTGTTCGTACTCACGCTCCTCTTTCTTTGCTTCATCTTCCAAGTGGAAACCGATTTTCGCGGCTTGCTTGGTCAATTTTTCAGCGCCAATGTTGCTGGTCATCACAATAACGGTGTTCGTGAAGTCGACAATCTTGCCGGTACCATCTGTCAGACGGCCATCTTCCAGAATCTGCAATAGAACATTGAAGAATTCTGGGTGGGCCTTCTCCACTTCGTCGAAAAGAACCACGGAGTACGGCTTACGGCGGACTGCTTCGGTCAGCTGACCACCTTCTTCGTAGCCTACGTAACCAGCAGTCGTACCCGTTAAACGCGACACGTTGTGGCGCTCCATGAACTCAGACATATCAATCTTAATCAGCGCGTCATCGCGGCTAAAGACTTCTTCCGCAATCGTGCGAACGAGTTCCGTCTTACCCACACCAGTTGGTCCGAGGAAGAGGAACGAACCGATTGGTCGACGTTGATTGCCGATGCCAACGCGGCTGCGGCGAATAGCGCGCGCCACTTTCTGAATAGCCTCGTCTTGGCCAACGACACGCTTGCGCATGAGCTGGTCCAAGTTCTGGAGCTTCTTCCGTTCAGACTTCAAAAGGCGAGTGACAGGGATTCCAGTCATCCGACCGATCACGTGGGCGATGTCATCACCGTTAATTTGCACGGGTGTTCGACGATCACCGTCTTGAGCCGTGCGCAGAGCCTCAATCTTCTCGCGAAGATCTTGGTGTTCCTGCTTCAGCTTCAAGGCAGCGTGGTATTTCTGTTCTTTCACAGCGTCTTGCTGCTTCACCACTAACTCTTCCAGCTTATCTTCCAGCTTCTTAAGGTCCGGAGAAGCTTCATGATGCTTCAAGCTCTGGCCAGCCGCCGCTTCATCGAGTACGTCGATGGCTTTGTCTGGCAAGTAACGCTCCGTGAGGT
>CAZXUD010000098.1:0-3279 GCA_964643805.1 uncultured Candidatus Peribacteria bacterium
AGATAGCTTAACGAGGGAAAAAATCTTCTAGCGGAATGAATTCTTGTTGTTGTTTCGGTTCAAAAACTTTTGTCTTCACGGTAAGCAGGGAAACATTTCGGCGCTTGGCTTCTTCTCTAAAATCATGCCCAAAACCAAACGAAACGTATCTTATCTTTTCACGCATCGTACTCATGACGTCAAAGACATGCGCATCTCTTTTCCTAAAGGCCCATTCATCTATCTCTTCTTGCGTCCCCTTCAGCAGAACCTCCCTCGCTTTAGCTAACAACTCAGCGCTGTCGCCCGCAATAATCTTAAGCCCCTTTTGATGATGAAGTACCGCATCGGCTCTTACACCTGCTAGCGCTGATATCTCAATTTCCTGTTCTTTTACAGTCCCATCAGCCATTGGGACATACACACGACGAGGGATTGGTTTCTCAAGATACTTAAGCGACTTCATTTCGCGTTCGACCATCTCTTTCGAGGGCTCAACAAAAGTTCCAACACCAGGCACACTCCGACTCAATTGAATTCGAACGTGGTAGCGCATAACATCAATGTTGGCAGCTAATTGCTTTTCAACAGAACCGTCGACGTACGATTCCTCTACAGACTGGTGCAAACGAATAACAGGATCATCCATCGCCCTCTTCATTAGTGAATATTTTTCTTTTTGCGAACGTTCTACACAGGCGTACTCGTCCTTTCGTAAACCCACTTGATAGTGCCACATAGGCAAAGAAACAACGCCCCCGTTGGGGTCCTTCTGTAACGATTCTTCAACTTCCCAAATTTCTGGGTACGTTCGGAGTACCTTTGCAATCTCAAGCAAGCGGCTGTTTATTTCTTTATCTGGTTCTGCTGCGCGCAAGCTTTCTGGCAAAAGCAGTGTGCCTGCGCCCATAGCCATGCCTGCAAGAAACTGGCGACGATCCATAGCCGTTAAGGGTACCACAAATCTGGCGATGTGATTACTACCTATTTTCCATGGTACTTCTCGTGCACCTTCTTTAACTGAGGATTCGTAACGTGGGTGTATATCTGCGTCGTGCTGAGATCCTTGTGACCAAGCATTTCTTGCACAGAACGCAAATCGGCACCATTTCTCAGTAAATCCGTCGCGAACGAATGACGCAGGGTATGTGGTGACGGGTTTGAGACGATGCCAGCCTTCAGCGCATATTTCTTCACAATGTTGTAAATGGAGATGCGGGATAACCGAAAATTTTCGCCAGGTGGCATGGCGTTACCAGCACTTTCGATGTTACGAATGAAAAGGGGAGTCAGGTGGTCAACGCGACTCTGAATGTATTCTCGGAGAGCGTCGGCTGCCCTATCTGAAATAAACACGACCCGAATCTTGCCGCGCTTCCCACGAACGGATATTTCACGCGTGTTGAAGTTCACATCCTTGACACTCAAGCTTCTTAGTTCGGCAAGACGCAGTCCGGTAGAGAAGAACAGTTCGAGGATCGCGCTGTCACGTTTGCCAGCACGCGTTGAAACATCGGGAGCCTCCAAGAGGCGATCGAGCTCTTCCTTGAATAAGACCTTCACCTTCCGTTGTTCTTCCTTAAAACGAGAGACTCGGTCGGGTGGATAGACGTCCAACTCCTCTTCTGCGCTTAAATACCTCAGGAAAGCCCTCAGAACGGTTAAATGGTGGTTCTTGGTCCGAATGGTTAACTCCCCGCCTTGTTTGGTCCTGTAGAGGTGTAATTCCGCCTTAAACATCCTAATCGACCCTTTATCCACCTCTTTAGGGTTCTTAAGACCGGAAAGGGTAGCAAACATATTCAAAGACCGGGTGTACGACTCAACGGTCAACGGCGATTTATTTTCCTCGCTGCGGAGGAACACTAAGTACCGATCAATTGCGTTCTGTAATGCGTTGGAATCTTTCTTAATCATTGTAATTGGTAGAAACGTTGGTGAAGGGGAATAGAGTTTTCCACATATTCATAGCTTAACATAATGCATTTTATGTTAACTATTCAATTGACAGATCCGGAAGTGACGTCTTGTTATAGTATCATTTCACCAATCAACAAACGCGTTCAATACGCGTACATGTGCGTACAAATGTTATTAAACATTCATTACATTCCAAATACACCAAATGCCGAAGGGGAGACTCCCCTCCTTCCATTGGGCGTGAATTTGTAATAGAGGAGCCCCAAAGCCTCCCGGACCACGCTCCAGGCCTCGAAACGAGGGGTAGCGACCCAATGAGCGGGGTATACCATCAAATCGTCCCAGTCCTGCCGGTGAGCCAGGAGATGTATACGAGCCAGATGGTAACGATCACTAATGCCCACGACAGAATCACAATCAACGGTTAACGGACGCGTGTGAACAAGGTTTTCCCAGGTTGAGCTAGAGGATTCTTCTATATGAATGAGAGACGAAGGTACACCGGCCTCTAGGGCAACTTCCTTCATTACTTCCGCTTCACTTGCCTGTCCGTCTTCGCCACGACCACCCGTAAGGAACAAATGTTGCACGTCGCCAGCTTTTTGGAGCTCAACGGCTGTCTGTACACGGCGTTGAATGCCAGGCCCGGCTGTATCACCCCTATGAACCGCTGCACCAAAGACAACCGCACAGTCTGCGGGTAAGACGGCAGTCCCATCGTAGAATTGAAAGACGCGAACCACCGCGAGTGAAAAGACTACGGCTGCAATTAAAATCAGAATAATTCCGAGAAGGAGAAGCCGTTTAATGAATGTGAGAACGATGTGCATTATTCAACCAGGGGTTCAATAGAAATTTGGTACGGAATGGCCGGCAGGACCTGTTGCCACGGTGGCCAAACCACAATGGTTGCCTTCTCAACTTCCGGCAAGTTCTTGAGAATGCGAAGCGCCTCTTCCTTTGTTGTTCCGAGTAACAACTCACGAACACGCTTCGCGAAGTGCGCACCCGATGGTGACAATGGATCAAGCAGCGATTGTTCGTTACCTGTAAGGTCGACCGTCAATTTAATCCACTGTAAATCATCAGCGTAATCGATAACGTGAACGACTAAGCGATTCAGGCTTAATGAGTCTTCTAATAAGACTTTGTCCTGCTCCACGTGGTCTGCCAATTCCTCACTCAAGCGATCAAGAATTTCCTGTGCATTGTAGGCATAGGCTTGAAATATCAAAGTCCCCTGCACGGGAATGGTCGTAATCTCTTCCCCAATAAATTCGGTTGGAATCACAAAGCCTGTAAAGGTGTGCTGCGTCAGTTCGTCGTAATAGAGTCGTGTAAGCATCTCTTTTTTATGCTGTTCGTTGTAGAGCACAATCT
>CAZXUD010000099.1:0-3247 GCA_964643805.1 uncultured Candidatus Peribacteria bacterium
GATTCCCACCAAGCCTCAGCCATCACGGATTTCGCTTCTCAACGTCCTTGCTGATGTACGTAGCAAGAACAGCCTCTGCGATGTAGTCATGGACTATACCGATGCTGCGCGTGAGTGTAAGCACGTCTTCGAGTGTAGAGACCGGTAAATTGCGAGGGTTTACGTACCCCTTAGGAGTTTGTGTCCATCCGGGTGGCACCTCTACCTTGAGCGACAAGAAGGTTTCACGGAAATCTGTGCCTGTTTTCTTGCACAAATGTGCAAGGTCAGTCACGTCTCCTCCCTCGCCCAATTCTTCGGGAAGCTGGATGATTCCCATTCGTACTCCGGGTTTTCTCGTGGCAATCAGTTGAGATACTTTCTGCGCCCCAGCACGGCCAGCTTTGTCGAGATCGAAGCACAGAATAATTTCTTCGACACTCTCCGGGAAGAGATCGAACCAATCAGCATAAAAAGTGCCAGCACCACCGGTTGATGTGACTGCCGGAATTTTGTGCGAAAGAAGCACCAGTGCATCGAACTCACCTTCGCAGATCACCACGCTCTTGAGCGTTGTATCCTGAAAAACAATATGACTCCCATACAGGGACGTTTTTGTGTCCTTGAGGAATCGCGTTTTTTGCTCTGCCTTGCTTTCCGGTGGTCGTCGCAACTTACCGCCAACTACTTTCCCTTTCGGGTCGTGGATTGGGAGATAAATCCACGGATGTCCCGCATATTTTTTCAGCCATTGCAGACCGAATTTCTTGGAGATGTAATGAGAAATAAATCTCTCTTCCGTCAAATATTTACGCACGTTGTCAGGGATGCATTCAGGGTAGATTTTTGTCATGGTGAGCGGGGGAAGGAGCTGCAAAATTTCCATATTTCCGTCCGTATATGGTCAGCGTGGCATTCCACGCTTCTGCAAGGGCGATAAGCGCTCGCACAAATTGAGCTTGATGTGGTTGTTTTGCCGATACTGAAACCTTAAAATGTTGCATGCAAGAGAGGAAAGATAGTCGTATGGAGAGAAGTGATTCTCTCTAAGGCGGCGCTCTTTCCTTAATCTGCAATTGTGAGCCGTACACGATTTCGCCAAGCTCAAGGATGCTCGTCGCGTATGTGTGGGCATCTTCATCGCTGAGCGCTTCGCCGCAATGCTCTCGCCACAGCTCGCGGAACCTCCCGATGGCAACGGCATCGGGAAGTTTCATTGTTCGGCGTAGAGGCGTTGCTTGAGCAGTTTTTGTTGCGCCAATAATTGCACTGCGGGGAGACGTAGTGACCCGTCCCAAAAGGCTTTTTCAATGTCTCCAATTCGTCCGCTACCGTCATCATCGAAACAGAAGCGGACACGTCGTGGATTTGTACGATCAAGTCCCAACAGCTTGAACCCTGCACACGAGAGAGCTGTGGCTAGCCCAAGATCGGATATTGCACATGCACATTGAATCATGGAGCTATTTCGCTCTCACTCACGCTCAAAAACAGCCCACACAAAACCATCATAAAACCATCATCTCCGCCGTCGCCTTCTTTCGTTTACCCGTAGAGGAGAAATGACAACATAACCGTCCTTTCTTTGAAAGAGTCGATATCCAATTGCCTCCTTCCACTTCTTATCCATTCTGCTCAGCACCTTCCCCAAGGTACCTATATCAACTCCAAGATGCTGGGTAGCCACCCTCCCTCTGCCGTCTGGCTCGTCTGTAGCGATCAGACGAATGATTCTCCACGGCAGCCCTCTCGTTTCATATTTCTCAGCGTGCTCCATATAGATCACTTTCTGCTGGTCTACGGCAACAACAACACCACCGATCTCAATGCTGCCCCCACCATCTTGGTCATCGATAACGGTTTCATTATTCAGTGTTGAGATAAAGCGTTGCAACCGTTCCACCTCTTCGTCTGTGATGAGCGGGGTTGCCTTTTGCCTAATCGGCTTAACGATCTCATAAAACTTTTCAAGAACTCGCCGGGGATAGCGAATGGCGATCTTGTGCTCTATTTCATCAATCCATGTTTGAATTACTGAAGGAGTAAAAGTGCCGATTTCGGACTTTGCCAATGGATACAGGGAAATATCTGTTTCCGAGACAAGGCTAAGGCCTGAACCTGTGCGCATACTCATAATGACGAAAGCATAGCCAAATCTGGTTTTAAGTAGAAGGAGTGGTATTATTTACCTGCGCCAACACGTTCGTTCCCATCAAAGCCGGGCTTCTGCCCGTGCATGCCAGAACAAAAGGCCGTTGAGGGGTGCCTCGCGGATCAACCTTTTGCTGGCTTTGGCCACGAATGTGTTGGCGC
Source organism: uncultured Candidatus Peribacteria bacterium (assembly GCA_964643805.1). Taxonomy (GTDB): domain Bacteria; phylum Patescibacteriota; class Gracilibacteria; order Peribacterales; family Peribacteraceae; genus CAZXUD01. The sequence continues at coordinate 2,293 of CAZXUD010000099.1, forward strand.
ACCGTTGGGGCATCCCTTTAGGGATGCTCACCACTTCCCCCTCAACGCTATGCCCAATTTCATCACATCAAAAAAATGGCCTGCTCGCCGCATTATCGGTGCAGTCCTTGCAGTCATTGTCCTCTTCTACCAAGCTGATCAATGGGCAACATTGGCATTGGTACCAGACACCACCGATATGGTCTTGAAAGGCATGCAAGTGGGCAAATTTACAGGGTTTTTGACTGGCTCGGTTATCTGGTGGTACATCCTCTACCGACTATTGCGCGACCCTGATGAGCCGAAAACGTGGCACGGTATACCCCATGCAATCCTCGGAATTTTATTTTTTGCATTTTTGTCAGTCGTTCTTTCTGTATTTATCGGTGAAGCAAATGCACCACTTGAATCGCAGTCAAATGCGGCGAAGTTAGACGCATGTATAGCTCGGAAATTTTCGGATGGCGTGCCGGGTGATGTTGCCACTCGTGAATGTCTTGCAGAAACAGGTATGACCGATGAAGAAAAGAAGGCATTGGTGATGCAAACGATTCAAATGGCGGATGAGATGTCAGTTTCTGAGCGTATCGCATGGTGCAAGCAATACCTTCCTCACTTCTGGGACAACGATCCTTCATTGCTCGATGCGGGCTGTAATTACGTTGCGAATAACTGGCAGGAAATGCGCTTAAAACTCATAACCGAATTGAACAAATAGGCCACCCGTATGGAAGAAATTTTCAATGCAATTCTCAAGGCGCTCAGCTACCTCTTCATAGCAGGGGTGATCCATTTCTGCTGGAAGATGGCTAAAGACAATGCTAAGAACGGAGCCTACAAAAGCGTGCTATGGAAGGGATTTCTATGGTGTGCGGGCATAGCCCTGTTTGCGAGCGCCAGCATGGGCAGTCCGAGTTGTGAAAGCTACTCCGATCCTGTTTACGGTGGTTGTGAGCAATATGCGGATGATCGGTTC
>CAZXUD010000100.1:0-3229 GCA_964643805.1 uncultured Candidatus Peribacteria bacterium
ATTATGGCGAGCACCTGCGGGTACAATGAAGGCGGATCCATTGTGTATTTCATACTCATTGCCATCGATCACGCACTTTCCCTCGCCTTTTTCGCAGCGAAAAAATTGATCGTTATCGGAATGAACCTCTATGCAAATTTCTTCCTGAGGCTTCAGGCTCATTAAGACCAACTGACTATGATGTCCCGTGTACAAAACTTTGCGAAAGTTCGTATTCTCCAGTGTTTCTTTTTCGATATCTGCGTGAAAGCCTTTCATAGACACCAATAGTACTCCCCCTTCATTCCATTAATCTAGATTTCCTGCTCTTTCTTTATAAATTGGTAGCCCCACGGAGAATCGAACTCCGCTTTCCTGGATGAGAACCAAGTGTCCTAACCGATAGACGATGGGGCCAAGCGTTTTGATGCGAGACAAAGATCAAGAGGCTCGAAACTGATTACCATCGTCCTGAGCCTGACGAAGGGCGATGGGGCCAAACGGTAGCGGCAGTATATGAAGGCATTGGCGTATGAGCAAAAGGAATCTTGGGAAGCTTTGAGCGGTGAGATATGAGCAAGCTCATTGCTCAAATCTCAAATCTTATGGCTATTTAGTGAAGGAAAGCCTTCCTCACAACCCATCAGTGGTTCTACAATCACAGGTATGCGCATTTTCGCACTGGAAACGGACAAGAATAAGATCATTAAGCGCTTCTGCCATCAGAATGAAAAAGTGGTGCTGGTGACGTACTACCATGGGTTCTCATTTCTTTTCGCAACGCTACGCGAGACAGGAATCACCATCGGTCTTGTGCTGCTTGGAGGTGTGGCTTGGTATTACCAGCTACCAATGGGCTGGGTTGTAGGCATTTTATTTTCTATTTGGTTCGTATTTGCTTTCCTAAATATGCTGAAAGCTTTTATCGATTGGTGTTACGACATGATCATTGTGACCACAGACAAAGTTATTTTGGTTGATCAAACTTCTATCTTTAAACAGAACATTAACCCTGTGCACTTAGATAACTTAGGAAGCATTACCACCCAAAGTCAGTTTTGGGATGCTCTTCCTTTTGGTGTCATTCGTTTCCACCTAAAGGAGGGGCTGGGAGGTGACGACATTATGAAGCGCTACATCCCGCGATACCGCGATGTGTCTGGCGTTATTTCGCAAGTGATGACGGCATTCCAGCGTACACGCCAAAATGTTCCTACAAGTGTTGCCTCAGCGCCTCCAGCTGCGGCGCAGTAAGGAATGGTTTTAGGTCTGTATCTGATGCTTGCTTGATTGCCGTCACGGAACCAAACGCTTTCAGGAGATCAGCTTTGGTTTTTTCGCCAATGCCAGGCACGTCATCGAGCACAGAATGGACTGCCTTATGAGCACCGCGCGTTTCGCGGTGCCGATTGGCAAACCGATGCGCTTCATCACGCAGTCTCATGAGGAGAAACTTTCCTTGAGACTCTGCGGGGAATAACACCGGCGCTTTATCACCGGGCAGGAAAACGTCTTCTTCGCGCTTTGCGAGGCCGATGACGGGAATTTCCAGCTTCAATTCCTTAAGTACTTCGACAGCAACTCCCAGTTGTCCTTTACCTCCGTCAATCACAAGGAGACTGGGACGAGTAGACAGGGAAACATCTTCTTTATGTTCGGAAACGATGTATATCATCACAATGCCTGGACGCCCAATGAAGAGCTCAGGAACGGTATTAAGGTGTCGGAAACCAATATCACTCCACCAAGCTTCCTTTTGTGCGGGAATAACCGTGTAGATTTTTCCTTTCTTCACCGAGTGCAACAACTTGCGAGTGGTAAATTTTTCTAAAGCATCGGAACTATTCTCGAAAGACATGACTTTAAACTCAAGGATCCCGCCTTTAAATTCACAAATCCACGCACACGCGAGAACTTCTTCCCCTTTGCGTGCGACTAGAGCGTGCTCTGTTAAATTTTCACATTTATCTTTGAGGGCTTCACGTTCTTTTTTACGAGGTTTCCCAAATGTAATCCCCTCCTTCTTCCATTGTTGCTCTTCTACTTTCACATTACGAACAAGATGGTAGAGACGTCGCTTCAAAACTTCTTTGAGTGCCTTGTAATCATCAATGTCACCTTCCTTCATAGAGCGGATGGTGAAGGAGCGGTAATGATCGTTCGCTGATTGACCATCTTTCATAACCACCATGCTGCCAACGGTCTCCGTTCCCCCAAGGTGAGAGATGTCATAGCCTTCGATGCGCTTGGGTGGCTCAGGTAAGCGCAAGAGTTGATGAAGTTCTCCGAGCGCCTTCTCTCGGTTTTCTGCCGCTGCTTCCCATTTAGCTAACTGCTGCTGCACCTTGGCCTGCGCGTTGCGTTCGGCCATTAGGAGCAGCTTCGATTTTTTGCCGCGTTCCGGCAGAGCGACCTGCACTTTCTTCTCTTTCCGCTCAGTGAGCCATGCGCCGAGCACATCTGGCTCTTCGATTGCTTCACTGAGTGCGATTAAATCTGGAATATCTTCCGTTGTGCTGTAGTACTGCGGCAAAAATTGTTCGAGCACTGCACCAGCAGACTCCGCACTACCGCGTAAATTAAAACTGAACTCACCAATCAATCTGCCATTGCGTTCGCGGAGCACAACAACCTGCGCTTTCTCAGCTTGGAGTGCGACTCCGAAGTAATCAGCATTCAAACCAGAAGTATCGGCCACAATTTGTTCACGTTGGAGGGACTCAATAAAGGTAAGTGCGTCGCGCAGACGCGCTGCTTTCTCAAATTTTCGATCGATCGCCGCTTGTTTCATTTGCGCAGTGATTTCTGTGAGTGATGGTTTGAAATCTCCTTGGAAAAATCGCATGACATGATGAATTGCTTCTAAATAATTCTCGCGCGTGTACCCAGGCGTTCCTAATGCGCACTCTTTTCCGATTTGAACCGCCAATGGTGGTGTCGGATAAATGGCTTCATCAAGCGATTTACCTGCTCTCACTTTTCCGTTCAATGTTCGCAGCGTCTGCGTTGATGTTTTATAAGGGAAAACTTCATGCAGGGCATCTAAAGTGCGTCGCACCTCATACGAACTAAGGAACGGGCCAAAGTATTTTGCTTTATCTTCCTCAATTTGACGTACAACCGTCACACTTGGGAATGGATTTTGAACCGAGATGCGAACGTATACATAATTTTTATCGTCCTTCATCATCACGTTGTACTTTGGTCGCAATGTTTTAATGAGATTCGTTTCTAAAATCAGTGCTTCCAG
>CAZXUD010000101.1:0-3077 GCA_964643805.1 uncultured Candidatus Peribacteria bacterium
TAAGGAGCCAAACACCCCACCACAGGCGCATAGAAACGTAACTTATGGTTTCAACGCGTGATACCACCAAAATAAGACCAATTAGACCGAACCAGAACGCGGCACTCGACCAGGAACGGCTCAATTTCTTGGTGACCGGGTTCGTTAAGCGACGGCGCCAAAAGCGAAGAGCGAATGATACCAGCACCAATAGACCGCAAATGATTAACAGAGCCAATGCCTTCGGACTATCGTACGAAGCATTCGCTGGATTTGGATAAAATATGTAAACCAGTGGATCTGACCAAAGTGTCATAGTGCGGGGAGAGTACTACTGGAAAGTGTTTAAAAACAAGAACAGTCCCTACTTTTCCTTCTTGGGGCTTGGTGGCACTTCTTTGACCGGCTTGATGTTCGTGACAGGCTTTGGAACCCCACGATTCCCCGTTAAGGATTGCACCATGGCAAACAACTCTTTGTCTTTCAAAGTTTGACCGGGACGAACCAACAAGTAGATGAGGAATCCAATGACTGGTAAGGCAGCTACGAGCACGATGCTGAAGAGTGTCATTGGAAAAGAGTGTGTGCGCGATAGAATGTCGCGCGTCGTGAAGAACACCAAAAAAATAACAATTGCTCCTGCTAACAAAAGCACCGCTTGAAGCAGGCGCAGCAAAGGATCATCAGCTAGAAGAAGGAGCCAAGGCTCGGCGAAGGACGAGAGAGCGTTCATGAGAGTGAAGAATGGTGATTAAAGATGCGGATACTTCCGTCGGTGGACCACAACGTACACTACTGTGCCGAGCAGCGCTAGCACCGCGATAAACTGCGTGAAGCGCAGTTCAATGGTTGGCAAAAGTAGATGCGGACGGAGTGCCAGGTAACCGCCGAAGATTGTGAGCAACACTCCTTCATAAACATACATTGCCCGTTTTGAAAGTTTTAATTCAATGACGGCAAAAATTCCCAAGCTAGCGAATAAGACTGTCAACAACACAAAGTCGAGCTGTGATGCGAATACCAGTTTGCTGAAGTCACCCCGGAAGTATTCCAAAAAGAATGTTGCTAATGCTCCCATCACAATACCGAACAATGTTTCGGCTCCGGCGCGTTTCGCATTTTTACGAATAACTAATAACAAGAATGTGAGAATGAAAAAGAAGGCAGCGTAGTAGAGCTGAACGGGATGGATTGGCACTACGTACCGTACGTTCATACCATCGTACGTAATAGCCCAAAAAACATCCGTGGGCCTACCGTACGATGCACCAGCAGTGAATTTTCCAAGCCACTCAAACCCCATGCCGAAACAAACCGCCGGCGTAATAACATCCAGCCATTGCAAGAAGGTGGCGCGGTGGTGACGGGTGAGCCAGTTCAATACCAACGTGACGCCGACAGCTGCACCAAGGAAACTGAAACCACCATCCCAAAAGACGAATACTCGCAATGGATCTAATTGGTACACACGGTAATCCGCAATGATGGCGGCGATGCGCCCACCAATCGCAAACGCCAACACATAGCGCCAAGCATTCGTTTGAAAATGCTGGAGCGAGAGGTGTGCGCTCCGCGAAAGGCGCAGCAAGAATTCTGTGGTTAACCAAATACCGAGCAGCAAAAAGACGACACGCGTCCAAATGATGAAGGGGCCGAAGGCATAAGCCTCAAACATGGCTTGTAGTGTAGCAAGAGAGCGCCTGAGAATATAGGTCCCAAAGCCCCTTAAACCTTCTACCCAATCGACGATTCAAGCCGGCGTGCTTTTATATCTGCTTCCGTCTTCGATATAAATTCACTAAGCGACACGGTCACCTGCTGTTTGGTCTTTACGTTACGGACGGAAACGCCCGTTGCCTTCACCTCTTCATCACCCATCACTAAGACGTAGGGGATCTTTTGTTTCTCACTTTCGCGAATGCGCTTCCCCAGGGAATCACTGGAATCCAACTTGATGACACGAATCCCCTTTTCCTTAAGCGATGCTTCCACTGTTTGCGCATATTCTTCATGAGTTGCGGCAACCGGCAACAGGGCGACTTGGATTGGCGCTAACCATAACGGGAAGAGGCCGGCAAAGTGTTCGATGAGGAACCCAATGAACCGTTCATGGGTACCAAGTGGTGCGCGATGGATACAGAGTGGCACTTTTTCTTTTCCATCCGCATCGTTGTACTTCAAACCAACTTTGCCCGGAACATCGAAGTCGACTTGGTTCGTAGCGAGGGTGAATTCACGGCCGATGGCGCTCCAGACTTCTACGTCAATCTTTGGTCCGTAGAAGGCAGCTTCGTTCGCCACCTCGACGTACTCAATGCCTGTCTTTTTCATAGCACTGCGCACCATCTCTTCCGTCTTCAACCAAAGCTTTGGTTCATTCACATATTTTTTACCAAGTTCTTTTGGATCATGAAGGGAGAGGCGCATCACATATTTTTTGATGCCGAAGAGTTCGAAGTACTTAAGATACATGTTCGCAACCGCAATGAACTCACTCTCGAATTGATCCTCCGTACAGTAGATGTGCGCATCGTTCATAGTGAGGGAGCGAACTCGCATTAAGCCGAAGAGCGCGCCGCTATCTTCGTAACGGTAGCAGTGTCCGTATTCCGCTAAGCGAAGGGGTAAATCACGGTAGCTCCGTGGCTGACAGGCAAAGATTTGGTGGTGGTGCGGACAGTTCATCGGCTTCAAGTAGTACTCCTCTTCTCCATCCAACTTCATGGCTGGGAACATCGACTGTTTGTAGTGCGCCAAATGCCCGGTCTGCTCGTACAACTTTCCTTTCGCGATGTGTGGCGTGCGCACGCGCTGATAGCCGCCAGCGGTTTCCGTTTCGCGTGCCAGTGCTTCCACTTCATCAGCAATGATTGTTCCCTTCGGAGTCCAGAGTGGTAAGCCCGGACCAACCAATTCGCTGAAGGTAAAGAGGTCGAGCTCTTTGCCAAGTTTGCGGTGGTCGCGCTTCTTGGCTTCTTCTTGCATGTCTAAGTACTGCTTCAGCTCCTCTTTAGAAGGAAACGCTGCCACATAGATGCGCGTCAGCTGCTCGCGCTTCTCATCGCCACGCCAATACGCGCCTGCAAGGTGCAGAATCT
>CAZXUD010000102.1:0-3013 GCA_964643805.1 uncultured Candidatus Peribacteria bacterium
ACAAAAAAGGCATAGTTGCTCATTGTACAAAATGTTTTACTTTGGTCAATAATGGGAAGACAACTAATGACTCACAACGATGGAAAGTTCCTTCTGCACCGATTGCCTCAAAGCAACGCTAGCTATAGAATACGTGGATGAAATTAGATGATTTCGGTTCAATCATTCAATAAAGTAAGGATATGCCTAAAAAAGAAATTTCCGGCGGCGTAGCACACAAAATGCCAGCGGATTTAAAGAAAGCCCTTACTGCTGACAAAGCGGCACTCGCCTTATGGGAGGACATTACGCCGCTCGCACGCAACGAATGGATCTGTTGGGTTGAGTACGTGAAACAAGAGGCAACACGAAAGGACCACGTGAAGCGCGTTGTTTCTGAGTTAAAAGACGGAATGCGCCGACCATGTTGCTGGATCGGCTGCACACATCGAAAAGATAAACCATTAAGCTCGACGCAAAAATGGATACTTAAGAGGAAGAAGTAAAGTTGTAAGGTTCCCAATTACCCATGTGTTATTATCGCCTTACCTTCCCCATTCTCCCATGTCCTACGTCGATGGATTCTTGATCCCTCTCCCGAAGAAGAACGTGCAGTTGTACCGCAAGATGGCCCAATTGGGCAAAAAAACATGGATGAAGCACGGCGCGCTCGATTACAAAGAGTGCCTCGGCGATGATCTGAAAAACACCTTTGGAATCTCCTTTAAGAAACTCCTGAAGCTCAAGCCCGGGGAGACTGTCGTGTTCGCGTTCATTGTCTTCAAATCTCGCAAGCACCGCGACAGCGTCAACAAGAAAGTGATGAGCGATCCAACGATGAACGATCCGCAATTTATGAAGAAGATGCCTTTTGACCCCAAGAAAATGTGCTACGGCGGGTTCAAGGCGATCGTGGAGGCGTAGGGTCCAACGTGTAGTGGTTGTGTTTAAATTATTATCGCGAAGACAGGCTTCGCCTGTCTGGAGCGATACCTTTCCGGAAAGAGAGTTCATGAGAGAAAACTGGCCTGTGGTGAGCCCGTCGAACCATAGGTTTTCTTTCATGAAATGTGGTGGAGATGCCGGGATTCGAACCCGGGTCCAACGTGTAGCGGCTGTGTTCGTACTGTCATGTCCGGTTCGATACTCTCTTTCCATAAGAATCGGACGAAGAATAGAGGAGAGTTTTGATGCTAAGAGTCAGTACGAATCACATCACGTTCGTACTCACCTCACTAGTGACGCCTCTTCCCTCTAGTGAGGATCAAAGGAGAGACGTGTTCGCGCGTGGGCGAACTTAAGCGAAAGCAGGTTGGAAGATTTGCATCTTCGACATTGCTTTGCCGATTACACTGTCTTTGGCAGGTGTAGGTTGCTCTAAGTGGGTAACGGGAACCAGAGCGATCCCGAACAGAAACTATCAACAACTAGAATCACGCTGTCGAAACCTGTCATCCCCATGTTTCCAATGAACATTGATCATTATAAGGTTTTATTGTTCTTTGTGCATTTATTTCCCGCATTTTTATCTAGAATGCTTTTATGAGTACCACTTCACAACGTTGGATTTCCATTGTTCGGCACGTCATCAAGCGCCACCAGCTGTCCTATTCAATTCTGTCGGTTGTTGCCATTATTATGGTGTGGCGCGGCACATGGCATTTGTTGGACCGTTTCTTGTTTCCTCAAAATGAATTATGGAGCGACATTATTTCTGTCGCACTCGGACTCTTCCTGCTCTTCATTGATGATTTTAAGCTTGAAGAATTACAACATGGTCCTGGTTTAGATCCAAAAGAAAGCAAACTTTAATGCACGCAGGTGCGTTTTGCGCTACACTTTTAGACCTATGAGTAACCAATCCATCAAAATTGCACGCCTGGTCGGCCACACACTTGCTCACGTGCAAGACGGTGTCGACTTTGTGGTTGATACAGGCTTCAAGTTGTTAAAGAAAGCTGGTGACACCAAACCAGTCGTTGACCCAGACGAAAGTAAGTACACCTACAAAGCCAAAGTAATTGGCCGCAATGTTGCCAAGTTCGTGGGCGTGTTGGGCGAGTCGTACTTTAGTCAGTACAACAAGCTGAAGACGAAGAAACAGGGTTAGTCCTTATTTTTTTGTGAGAGCTTTCGTTTCTCAAGACGATCATATGCATTGTGTAATTTTTTGAGTCCCATTTTTTCCATCCTACCTATATTTTCTTTAGATTCACCAAAATACATTGCACAAGCTTCTAATGAAAACGAATTACTCCCGTAAATTTGTTGTAGAAGATCCTCAACGTGTTTCTCGTACATACTGCTAGAATTTTCTTGTAGCAAAACTTTTGCATTCGAAGCAATGGTCTCTCGAACGTTCTCAAGTTCAGACGCAGACAGAAGTCCTTTCCGAATTCGATATATTTCTTGCTCTCGTGGAGTAAGCATTTCGAACGCTGTTCTGTACAATTCTAGATTATAAGGAATAGGCAATTCGTAGGAACGCTCGGTCTCGTCTTCACTTTCTTCTGCTTCTACTTCTACAGGAGAGCGCTTTTCCGCTTTTATCATTTCTTCAATGGCTCTGGCTTCAATTTGCCGTACACGCTCACGTGTGACTTTAAAATAAGCGCCACACTGCTCCAGAGTGAACACCGTTTCCTGTGGGATTAATGGCAAAATTCTCAGGTAATCCCTTCGTACTTTTGCATTTAAGGTCGTCTTTTCCAACTCCTTATTTATATTATCTATCATTCTGGTTCGCGCTTCTTTTAATTCTTCTTCATTCAGAATTCCATACCGTAATTTCACGACTGTTTTTTGTCGGAAGCTTAACACCCTCATATTCTTTACTGCTTTTTCCATATCAAAAATTCTACCGACTGTCTCCTCGACGGGCTCTTCCCTGGTGTCTTCAATGAAATCTCCAAACCGACCCTCACCATCTATGCCTACACCTTTGTCTAAGCTCAACGTGTTTTGCTGATGGGCTAAAACTACATCATTGAGTGGGATACCTGAATAATTAGCTAATTCTGCAAACGATGGTTCC
>CAZXUD010000103.1:0-2949 GCA_964643805.1 uncultured Candidatus Peribacteria bacterium
GTAAGCAGCTCCTCTAATACCTCTACATTGAAGCCTTTGTGGCCCACAGAACCGTCGTTTGTGGCTACATGAAGCGAAACGTGGGGTAGTGACTCTAGCTCATCAATATAGAGCAAATGCTCCTTACTTCGGGCGCCGACAATCACTTCCATGGTGCAGCCATGGCTCACAGTCTGTTGCGCTACAAAGAACATAGGGGCAGCACCGTAACCACCGGCCACTAATGCAATGTGATCACCAGGGTCCCACTCATAAAACGTTCCGAATGGTCCGCGCAGTCCAACAAGGTCACCGACTTTGCACTTTGCGAGTTCTTCGGTCATGTCACCCACGGCAAAAAAGGTGAGTCGGGTGGTTGCGCCATCATCAAACGCAACACTCATCGGCACTTCGTCCACGCCAGGTAACCACACCATCGCAAATTGTCCCGGTCGTGCACCCAGTGATCCATCGAAGGTGAACGTCCGTACCATTTCTGTCTCTTGCTTCACATTTTTTATGCGATACGTGCGTGGTAGCCGACTTTGGAGCGTGATGGGCGACATTATTTTTTCTTCTTGGAAGATTTTGATCCAGAGCTCTGCATTTTTTTGTGCATTCCTCCAATTAATTCTTTCACATCACTCACGCCTTCGTTCGTACACCATGTTTGCATCTCATCACAGACTTGTTTAAACACATGTGCACCCACTTCACCCACGGCGGTGCCTATTCCTATCAAGGTTGCGCCAGCAAGCATTAATTCAATTGCGTCTTCACCTGTGTAAACGCCGCCTGTGCCAATTATTGGCAACTTGCCGTCTGTAGCTGAATAAACGTCTGCAATGCACTTCACCGCAATTGGTTTTATAGCGTGACCAGACATGCCACCAACCTTATTCGCCAAAATCGGCATGCGACTCTTCAAATCAATCGCCATTCCTGGTCCGACGGTGTTGATAACCGTGAATCCATCTGCGCCTGCCTTCGCACAAGCGATGGCAATAGCAGAAATGCTGTCGACGTTCGGTGATAACTTGATGAAGACCGGCACTTTGCCACTCACTGCCTTCACAGCTTTCGTTACCGCAGCGGAATCAGGTGCGCTGCAGGCAAAGGGGCGACCAAATTCATCCTCCACGTTCGGACAGCTGATGTTTACCTCTAAGAAATCAGGTTTCAGTTCCAACATTTCCTCTGCCGTTTTCGCATAGTTCTCAATCGACTCAGCAATGATGTTCGCAATCAGCGGTACAGGCTTGTCCTTATTATAATTACCAATCTCTTCCTTCGCTTTTGCGGGGCCAGCATCTGGTACACCCACTGCATTCAGCGTCCAGTGCTCGGTTGCAATGATCGTTGGGTTTGGGTGTCCTTTATGTTCATGGAGCCAAAGTGACTTTGTGGTAACACCGCCTGCACCGTTGCGTGCCACCTCTCGCCAGCTACTTGCAGTGATTCCCCAAATACCCGACGCAAGGACGGTCGGGTTCTTGAATTCAACTCCGAGGACGGTTTGGGAGAGCTTCATTGTGGCAATGGTAGAGCAAATTGGCGTTTGGAGCGATCCCTAGTTCTTTGTGGCTACACCCATGAAAGCGGCAAACAAGGGGTGTGGTCGGTGCGGTCGGCTCTTGAACTCCGGGTGGAATTGGCTACCCACCATGAATGGATGGTCTTTCAGTTCCACTATTTCCATCAACCCTGTCTCAGGCCACTCACCAGAGAAGATTAAACCCTTCGCTTCCAACTGTTTTTTCAGGTCATTATTGAATTCATAGCGGTGTCGATGACGTTCACTAATCACATCAGCCTTATAAGCGGCATGCGCCTTGGTTCCTTTCTTCAATTTGCATTGAAATGCACCCAGGCGGAGCGTGCCACCCTTGGCACGACCCTCATGTTGGTCAGGCAAGAAGTGAACGACGTATTTATCGTGCGAAAGTTTTCCTTTTTCATCAAATTCTTGGCTCGTCAGCTGCGGATCGTTGAGGACGTCACGTGCAAATTCAATCGCGAGCAATTGAGAACCTAAACAGAGACCGAGATAGGGGACTTTGTTCGTGCGAGCGTAGTGAGCAGCGGCAATTTTTCCTTCAATGCCGCGCGTACCGAAGCCGCCGGGAACAATTATTCCCTTACATCGCTTTAATTCCTTCCAAGTGTCCTTATTATCTTTCTCTAGCTTCTCCGAATCGATCCAAATTATTTCTGCTTTGCGTCCATGATGGACGGCAGCAGACTTAATAGATTCGATGACGCTCAAATACGCATCATCAAGCCCGGTGTACTTACCAACTAAGGCAATCGGTATCGTTTTTATGGCTTTCTCATGCCGTTTTTGACCTTCACTCCATTTGCTCATATTCGGCTTCAAATTACCCATCGCGAGCTTCTTTCCAATGATTTGAGCGATGTTGTAGTGATGCAAATTGAGTGGCACATCGTAGATGGAGTGCACTGTTTGTGCGGGTATCACCGCTTCACGTGCAACGTCACAAAATTTACTAATTTTATCTAACAATTCTGAAGGAATATCGTAATCCGCTCTCGCTAAAATCATATCTGGCTGTAAACCGATGCGTCGTAACTCTCGCACCGAGAGTTGCGTTGGTTTTGTCTTCAATTCTTTGGATCCTTGCAAGTAAGGAAGCAAGGTGAGGTGCACGTGATACACGCGCTCACCACCTAATTCCGATTTCATCTGACGAATTGCTTCTAAAAATGGTTCACCTTCAATGTCGCCGACCGTTCCACCGACTTCTACCATCATAATGTCGGCATTACTCTTTTCGGCAGCACCAATAATAGAATCTTTAATTGCATTTGTAATGTGAGGCACCACTTGAATGGTTCCTCCTAAGAAATCACCACGCCGTTCTTTGCCAAGAACCTCGGTGTAAATTCTTCCAGTTGTAATCGTGCTCAACTTACTCATCGGTTCATCTATGAATCGTTCGTAATGGCCGA
>CAZXUD010000104.1:0-2923 GCA_964643805.1 uncultured Candidatus Peribacteria bacterium
CGGTTTTTCAAATTTCCGAGTTCTCTTTTAGTAATGGTTTTGCATGCAATCTGCAAAATTGCGACGTCTCTCAACCTGGTTGGTCCTTGCCATATTCCTTCTTGTAATTGTGGGCTTACTCGCTCTCCGTCTCTACGTGAGCGACTCCGTGAGACTCTTTGTCTTTGCGTGTGCCATCTGGTTCCTCTGTTGGTTCCCTCCCCTTATGCACAGGGTTTTGTTGGCAGCGAACAATTCGCGCACCGACAATCAGTTGAGCCAATAACCCTCCTCATCAATTCGGAAGAAAGGCCGAATGGGCTACCTTCGGGTGGCCTTTTTTCACATTGACCATTGTTAATTTTGCTTTACAATGCACCGCTGGTCTGTTTTCTGTTCCTTGCATCAACGGAGTGTTTATATGAGCAACGATGACGAACTACAGAGTGGCAATTCCAAAGTTTTTCTCGCACAGGTTACTGCGATAATTTTTTCACTGGCCGTGTGGGGCACAGGAATGTTTGCAGCTATTTCCTACTGGGATTATCTGGTAGTACGGGTTCTTTGTTACTTGGCCGCCACCGCTGGTGTTGCGATGTTTGGTATCGGGTTTTACTTCACATGGAAGAACCGAAATATCTACGCCCTCCCCAGTTATGGCTCAGTTGTTGTCGGTATGCTTATTGTTACATTCATCGTCGGTATGATCGTGAGCGAAAACCAACGACCTTTGGTCATTGGCATCTTCTTTGTCGGTTGGTGTGCTACACGAATTATGGCAACACTAAAAATTCTTAGTTGAATGGACCAGTACCCAGAGCCCGCCTTATTGGCGGGCTCTATTTTCAAGCAGCCAATAAATACATGGCAATTAATCCCAATAAAATTCCTGCAGCCTGCGTGAGGGTAATTGTTTCGTTGAGAACTAAGAAAGCAAGAATGATAGTTACAACCGGGTACAGTGCTGCAATGGTAAAAACGATCGACACCTTCCCCTTCTCCAGCGCGTAAAAGTAAAAGACATCACCAAGTCCTAAACACAAACCGGCTAACAACGCGAAGACAACACCTTTAGCATTCCACTGAAATTTAGAACCAAACAGAAGTGGAATGAAAGCGACAAGTAAGAACGGCACCGCTTGATACACCAAAACACTCTGTGGATTGAGTGACTGCGTAGCGAGTTTCGAAAAAATTCCCCACATGCCCCAAAGCACAAAGGTAGTCAGCGCGAAGGCGAGCCATTGAGTCATGGGCAAACTATACCACTTACTTCGTTTGGCTCTTTCTCCACTTTTCTATCTCCGCATGATGCCCCGAAAGGAGGACATCTGGGACCTTTAAACCCTGGAACTCCTCCGGTCGCGTGTAATGCGGGTATTCCCTCTTCCGACCAAGTTTCTCGCTGAAACTTTCTTCACCTGCGCTTTCATCGTGACCGAGTACGCCCGGAATATGACGCGCAACTGCATCAATTAAAACCATCGCGGGTAATTCACCGCCGGTAAGAACGTAATCACCAATGCTTATCTCTTCATCAATCCATCCACCATCAATCACGCGTTGGTCGATACCTTCGTAATGTCCACACACCAAGATGAGCCACTCGTGCTTCGCAGCGATCTGCTCCACTTTTTTCTGCTCGAGTCTTTCACCACGTGGTGTCAGATAAATGCGATGAGGTTTTCCTTTTCCTTTCTTCATCACATCTTCAATCGCGGCAACCACAACATCTGGCCGCATGACCATGCCTGCTCCACCACCATAAGGCGTGTCATCAATTTGGTGGTAACTGCCGAGCCCCCACTGGCGCAGATCGTGGAAATTGAGTTCCAATTTCCCTTCATCTTGCGCACGTTTGAGGATGCTCTCGGTCATAGGACCAGAGAACATGCCGGGGAACAGGGTGATAACGTCTATACGCACGGACATAGCCTAGCCAATTTTGTCCGCTAGAGCAGGCCAAAGACCGACAATTTAGGTATTGTATGACCAATGGTCGACATCCTAATGCCAACGTATAAACCCAATGCTACCTACCTAAAAGCAGCATTGGAGAGCGTCCTGGCTCAATCTGTAGAAGATTGGCAGCTTTGGATTTGCGATGAACCGACGGAAGTAGATACCAAGACTCTTCTTGCTGACTTCCTGGAAGATCCTCGCATCCACTACTCGCGGAATGAAAAGCGATTAGGAATTGGTGGAAACTGGAACCAGTGTTTCAAAAAAAGTTCTGCACCGTTCATTCAGTACATGTTCCAAGATGATGTGTGGGAGCCAAATTATTTGGAGAGCGCACTGAAAGTGTTAGAACAAAATCCTGACGTCGGTTTTGTGTCACTCGGACATCGTTACGTGTTCGAAGGAGAAATTCCGACGAAGGATTTGTACGACCAGAAAGAAAAATTTCTGCGTGAGAATGTGAAACCAGGAAAACATGTAGGCATCGACTTCCTCATGTGGTGGATGGAACATGGTTTGCACCCAAATGTAGTTGGCGAACCAATGTTTGTAATGATGCGACGCGAGTTGATACAAAAGGTTGGCCCGTTTAACGAGCAAATGCCGCAACAATTAGATATTGATTACTGGACGCGCTGCTTGTTGGAATCGAATTGGTTTAATCTAGCTGGAGATTACGGTAGTTTCCGCGTCCATGGCGATTCCGCCTCCATGCGGAACTACATGGAAAGAAAGGGATTATTTGATAGGTATAAAGTTTTGAAGATGGTGGTGAGATTGGTACCAAAAGAATATAAAAATCGAGCCACTCAATTAAAGCGAAAACACTTTAAAAAGATGGTTATGAAGTTACTAAAACGACTATATTCATCCTATTAACCGTTAATTCTAGTTATTAGCTATATATTTTAAAATGTAGTATAATATACTAATGAAACCACAAGACATTGAAAAACAAAAAATCTCTGAAGCTGAAAAAGAG
>CAZXUD010000105.1:0-2860 GCA_964643805.1 uncultured Candidatus Peribacteria bacterium
CGCCAAGCGAGGAGAATACGGTCGAGGGCAAAATAAAATGGGAAAAGCTGGTGATGATGTTTTTCTTTCGGTGCCGCCAGGAACAATTATTTCGGATCCCCAAACGAAAGAAATTATTGCGGACCTTACTTATGTTCACGATCAATATTTAATAGCGCGTGGTGGACGCGGTGGTTACGGTAACCATCACTTCAAGTCTTCTACTAGGCAACGACCTGACTTTGCAGAACTTGGTGAGCCAGGCGAATCCAAAATCGTTCACTTAGAATTAAAGCTAGTCGCTGATGTCGGCATCATTGGCTACCCCAACGTTGGGAAATCGACGCTGATTTCCGTTATCAGTTCTGCCAAGCCGAAAATCGCAAACTACGAGTTTACGACATTAGTTCCAAATCTTGGCGTTGTTACCGCACACGACCGCAGCTATGTCGTCTGCGATATTCCAGGACTTATAGAAGGAGCGAGTGAAGGCAAAGGTCTCGGTGACCAATTCCTAAAGCACATCGAACGGTGCGGATTCCTCATCCACATTTTAGATGTCGGCAGAGCACTGAAAGATGGGGGCGGTATAGATGCTGACAAGATGATTGCTGATTACCGCGCCATTCGAAAAGAGTTAGAGGCGTACTCGCCTTCTCTTTCTAAAAAGAAGGAACTGGTAGTCCTTAACAAAGTGGACCTTGTTCCAGATGAAATTGCCGCCACGGAAAAGGCATTAAAAAAAGAAGGCATCGAGGTCTTCAAAAGTATTTCAGCTGCGACCACCAAGGGTACCGATGAATTAAAGAAAGAATTGCTGCCGATGGTATTGGAATTACGCGAAAAAGCCGCTGAGCCTAAAAACGAGAAGGAAGAATTACCAGAAAGAAAACCGCATGAGGAAGGCGACAAAATGGGCGCCTACCGCATTGTGAAACTGAAAGATGGAACTCTGAATATTCAAGGAAAGCGCTTAGAGCAATTCACATCGATGACCAACTTTGCCTCAGAGGGTGCAGTTCAACGTTTCCGCGATGTGCTTGATAGAACTGGAATTTCCAAAGCAATTAAGCGGGAGCGCGAAGGCGATGCGAAGGTATTTATAGGGAAGATTCAAGTAGATGAGTATTTGTAGAGAGAAAGAAATCCAGCAACTCGTGCTTTTGCTTCTCCTTTTTAGCAAAGATTGATAGAGTTTCGCGCGTGGCCCGGTAGCTCATCGGTAGAGCGCTGCCCTGAAGAGGCAGGCGTAGCCAGTTCGACTCTGGCCTGGGCCACCATTCCATGAAAGGAAACCTACGGTTTCCTCTCATGAACTTACCTTCCCTTAACAAGGTGTTCTTCCAGTCCGGCAAAGCCGGACTTCAGAACGTTTGTTTTTTGGTCAAAAACATCGGCTTTTATGAAGAAAGATCTTCGGTTACACTTACCTGCGATGCGAGCTAAAACTGTCGCTTTCGCCCTTATTGCTAGCTTCAACTTCTCGGTTTGTACCGGCGGAATTCTTTCGGCGGGTACAGCGTTAGCCGCAAGCGTTGGCTCTGATGCTTCAACAGCAGTGTTGCCAATGACCCCGGCCGATAGCGGCTTTCTTTGTCAGTCAGCAACACCAAATATTCCATCACATCCGGGTATTTCTCGTTCTGATGCAGCCTCTAATTGTCAGGATGGACACGCTTGTTTAGCGCAGGCACATGCCAATACCACCGACCGCGCGTTGCAGCTACTCGCGCCTCTTCTCGTCATTGTTGCTATCGCAATGCAGACATTGCCATTATCGGTGACACAATGGATTCCTACAGGACTCGCTCGCCGAGGCCCTCTCTATGAACCCGCGCCCGTTTTAGCTCACGTTCTCGTAAAGCGAGAGTAGATCAACGGCGTACCGGTTTTTCTATTTCTTTTTTTCTCTCTCTGTTATGGCCTCAATTCCAAATTCTTCCACCGCAACTCCTTGGTTCGGTGTCTCTATGCTCCTCATTGGTGCAATCGTCGGTTACGGCGCATCGGCTATGACCGGTGGTTCTGTGGCTATTGGCGGCGGTAATAATAATGACCGAGTTGCAGATGCTCCTAGTGTTCCATCTGCCCCTTCTGCTCCTGCAGCTGCTCCAAGTGTGGATAACGTTGTTCCTGTGAGTGAGGATGACGACCACATTCGCGGTGATGCTGGTGCTTTGATCTCCGTGATCGAATACTCCGATTTCGAATGTCCTTTCTGTCAGCGTCACCACCCCACCATGCAAGCCATGATGGAAGAAGTGGATGACGTAAACTGGGTCTACCGTCACTACCCATTGAGCTTCCACCCAAATGCACAAAAAGCTGCTGAAGCCAGCGAGTGTGCAGCGGAACAAGGAAAGTTCTGGGAATATGCTGACATTTTGTTTGAGAAAGGTTCCGACAACACGCAACTTGTGACATACGCTGAAGAACTCGATTTAGATAAAGATGAGTTTGAAACGTGTCTCAGCAGCGGCAAGTTTAACGAGAAAATTGCTGACCAAATGAGCAAAGGCTCTGCCGCTGGTGTCAGTGGTACACCAGGCAACATTGTTATAAATAATGAAACCGGTGAAGCTCGCCTCATTTCTGGTGCCCAAGGCCTCGAAGCCTTTAAGGCAACTATCGAAGATTTGCGCGAATAAGCTACATGTTCTAGGTAAGAGGACGGCTTCACCGCCGTCCTCTTTTTGGTATTTTCGAACATCAAAACCAAGGTATACTGTGCTCCCCTTCCCTTCTGAATTATGTTTAAAAAACTCGCGGTCGTTACCTTCTCGCTCTTGCTGTGTGCATGCACCACCATTTCAGACAATGGTGACAACAGTGCATCCACGTCATCTGCCACTTGCAGTGGTATCGATACCGAACAAGAAAC
>CAZXUD010000106.1:0-2703 GCA_964643805.1 uncultured Candidatus Peribacteria bacterium
TATTCAATTATCACTCTACGAGCAGGCAATGCAATACATGAAAGACCACACGCACACCGCTTCTTCATTTGAGGAATTGAAAGGCTACATAGAAAAGGATGGCGGCTTTGTGTGGGCACCGTGGGATGGAACGGTGGCGACAGCGGAGAAGGTAAAAGAGGAAACCAAAGCGACCATCCGCCTGCTCGGCGAGGAAGTAACCGGTCAAACGGACCCTGTGAGCGGCAATGCTGCTACACAGATGGCGTTGTACGCTAAGGCTTATTAGAACTGCTGTTCGAAAAAGCCCGCCAAGCTGCCATGCGTATTTTAACCCAACTTACTGGATCTGTAGGGGGTATGGATGAATTTGTTCGCCGTGAATTAAATAACTTCCTTAGTATTTTTCTGTGCTTCTTAATACGACTATGAGCGAACGCGGCTGATCTCTCACTGGGTTCTGAGCCTACAGGATAATAGTAACGAATTTCATTAAGTTCCATAAACTTAGCGGGAAGGAGATGGCTCGTCTTCATCCATTAGTTCCAATTCATCGTCATCTAATTCAGCAAATTCTTCACCATCCACCTCTTGTCCATCTATAGGTATTGGGCTTATGTAAATCTGATCCTCAGTAAATTCAATACCAATTTCATTTCGTAGCTTTTCCAACTCTCTAATAACGGCTGTTCTGGCTTCCGCCTCTTTTCCCTTTGGAATGTTCATACGCGCTGTAATTCCTACATATTCAGACGTTTTCACAGGAGGTGTGCCTTCAGATGAATGCGAGACGTCCATAGCCGTGTATTGGAAAAGAATTCGTACGGTAATCCAAGAAGATCCTTTTAGTAAGAACTGTACAATGCGTTCGTCTTTACTGGTTATATTTGCTACACTCACCCTATGCGTAAATTATCACTCCTCGTCGGCACTTTAGGTGGCGCTCTCGCCGGTTACATTGTTAGTAATAAGAAACTCCGGGACCAACTCTCTAACGCAAAGGATGCAGAAGCAGCTGCTATGCTCCTTGGTAAGCACTTACAGAAAGATGGCCACAAATTAGCCAAACAAGTCCGCGAATTTGTAGAAAGTGATGAAGTCCAAAACAATCTTTCCAAAGCGAAGAAGTTTGCGTCTGCCAAATTGCAGGAGGCAAAGAGTGAATTGAATGATTTGGTCAGTGAAGGCGCTGAAAAGGCCTCGAAAGCTGTTAAGAAAGGCAGTGCTAACGCATTCAAATCGGCTCGTCGGCTAAAGACGAAGACGAGGAAGGTGTCGTAACAATCAACTCTTGGTTGATGCGGAAAGATAGGGCCTTTCACTCATAGGAATTTTGTATGTATCCGCCAGGTGATCTAATGCCTGTTTATTTGTGCGGCAAACTTTGAACAGATCTAATTCTTTTTCAGAAATAGTACCTTCTTGAACACACTTCTTGGAAAGGAAACGAATAAGATCATCGTAAAACCCATCGTAGTTCATCACAGTAATTGGCACAGGGTGCTGTGTACCAAGTTTCTTAAGTTGTTTTAAGACAACGAATTCAAAGAATTCATCTAAGGTACCGTAACCACCTGGCGTGACGATAATGCCGGTACGGTCATCTTCATGGTGGCGCATGGCCGCATCTACTAAGCCGATTTTCCTTGGTCCGAAGAAATTACATTCAACAACATTTTCCGGAGGCAAGATCGCCGCGACATCCTGCTCAAATGACGACTCTTCATTTGTTAAACGAATTTTCACACCAGCTATGTTTCCACCCGCTTCAGTCGCACCAATCAATGGTGCTTCCATTTGCCCAGGGCCGGCTCCTGTCCAAATGGTTGAACCTAAGAGGCGTGATGTTTCATAGCCAAGTTCGCGGGTATCTTCGTAGAACTTATCACCTTTTTTCGTTCGTGCGGAACCAAAGAAGACTACTCCTCTCCCAAGTTGTTCTATTAAGCGATACGTATTAGCTGTTTCTGTCGCCATGTCTCGAATACTCCGTCTATTACGTGTCTCTGTTTCCACACGACTAAACGTTACTTCAGAAACTATCTCGCGCACCTGACTTAGTAATTCTTGTGCACGTCTCCGATGAGATTTATTTAGCGATCGCATCGCTGGCGTTACATCACTTTTGCAAAAATCCGCCGGCAAACCTGCTTCCTTCCATTGGTGAAAAAGCGCGCTGGCTCTCTCCCTCAGAAGCGTGTTCTGTTCTGAATTGATGGTATCTTCGATTGGCCCAATGATGTCCTCGGAGAGAGAACTCACTGAAATTGGGATGAAGTACATCAATAATTAATCACTGTTCCCAGGTGTTGTCAAATACTTGCTTTTGGTCGGTAAATACGTACAATTGTCACGGGCTCCAGAAGGAAGAAAGGATTTATCCCCCATTCCCCAATCCGGATCGCCCAGTATTTGCATGGTGTCAAAAACCTCTCCACAAAGCCGAAAAGCAAAGAACCCTACCGGGAAGAAACAGTCCCACCCCCGCTTCATTATTGTTACTGGGGGCGTTTGCAGTAGCTTAGGAAAAGGCATTGCCACCGCTTCGATTGGGGCAATTATGAAGGCGAGTGGCTTCAAAGTGTTCGTTCAGAAGCTGGATCCTTACTTGAATGTGGATCCTGGCACAATGAGTCCATTCCAACACGGAGAAGTATTTGTCACGGATGATGGTGCTGAGACGGATTTGGATCTCGGCCATTACGAACGATTCATAGATGAACC
>CAZXUD010000107.1:0-2624 GCA_964643805.1 uncultured Candidatus Peribacteria bacterium
GTCACCGTGTATCGTCGTGTGAAGCCAGGCAGCATGCCTGGCGCCGGTAGCGCTATTACTGGTTTTGCTGACGGTATGCTGAACTGGGGCAAGCTTGGAGGTCTCAAGCTCCAAAACGTGAGCTTGGTTCAATCTGGTTCAGAGCCTTACAGCGTGTACATTGATTACGCTGAAGGCAGTGTGTCTATTAACAAGATGTATAACTACGCGAATCGCCCCGAGAGCAGCTGTACTACCGAAGAGTGTTTCAATCGTTTCCGTTTAAAGGAATCTGACATGTTGTCCGATGAAGAAACGTTCAGCATCGCACGCAAATTCCTCAGCGATTTCGGTATTGATGCTTCACAGTACGGCGAGCCACAACTCAGCGATAACTGGCAAATTATGTACGCTCGTTCTTCCGAAAAAATGGCGTACTGGTTCCCAGAGCAAGTGAATGTTGTTTTCCCACTTAAAATTAACGGTATGGAAGTGTACGAATCATACGGCAATGCTTATGGTTTGAGCGTCAGCGTCGATATGCGTAGCCGCTCTGTTTCGAGCATGTACAACAATTCCGTCCAGAACTTCGACGAGTCTACGTACGCACCTGCAACCGATGAGGCTGCTGTCCGTAAGTACCTCGAACAAGGCAACCCATATGCATATATGGACCCAAGTGCGAAGTTTGTTGACGTGAAGCTTGGTGAGCCAAAAGAAGTGCTTATGCACCACTACGACTGGAATCAGTCGAAGCAAACCAGCCAGGAACTCTTTGTTCCAGCGTTGTCATTCCCTGTGTTAGATGTTCCAGCAGGAACGTACGACAATCGAACACATATCGTTGTACCATTAGCAGCTGAATTGCTGAAGGTACAAGATGGCGGTGTGTATCCAATGCCAATGCCGTTGATGGAAGAAGACGGTGGCGGGCCTGCCGTCGACGTACCAGCAGCCGAGTAATTTACTCCACATGGCTTTCAAGAGGGGCAGGTAACTGCTCCTCTTTTAGTTCATCTAGCTTTTTTACGACCGCTTCAATATCGAAGTCCTCGAGATATTTTTTCATGCGCTCATAGAGTTCTTCTCGTTGATGAGCATCTAAATTTTGTCCTGCGTAGTGATGCAATGTTCGTTCCAAATCACTCAGCACTTGTTTCATCATTTCATAAAACGGCTCGTATGAAGCCACACTCTTTTCCGGGAAGAGTTGTTTTTCGTCATAGATTTTTCGTAATTCCCCAACAAAGTCTCCAATTCTTGAGAGAGAAATATGCCCCTCATTCATATATTGCTTAGCTCTCTCAAAGCATGTTCGCACCGATTGAAATTTACCAACAACATGCAGTTTTATGGCTTCTGATTGGGCTCCATCGCAATTACGATCTAAGAGTTTCTGATGTAATTGCGCTCTCCCAGCAATCAAGCGTTCCGCATAAAAGCGGAAGGGTTGAAGCTGTGCTACCTGGAGTGGGTTTATAGGAGCAAGTCGTCTCTCAATATTGTGTACTTGTGCCCTCACTTTTCCCTCGTCAAGTTCTGTGTCTGAAAAGAGAGGCTGGTCTTTTGTAATATACTTTTGGGCCGTGGTAGCAAACATATGCTTGTATGTCTTTAGCCGTAGTTCTTCTCCGCCAATTTTTTCTTGGAGGATGTTTTGATCTTGCTGGTTGTAGCCCGACTTGGGTCGAATGTCATTAAATCGTTTTGATATTTCATTCACAGCAGTGATCATTTTATTCATGACGACGGAAAAATTCTCTCGATTTTTCTTGTCTCTTAAATTTGTGACTTCAGCTAAAAGATTGTGAGCACGAACCTTAAATTTATTGTCACAGGTTTCAAGAACTTCGACACATCTTGCAAGAAGTTGTTGCGCATCTATTCGTAGCGGTGCCTTTATTTCTTCTTCCACATCTTTGCGGCCCTCACTATCTAATCGTTGATTCATAGCAACTAAGCTTTCTTTTAATTCGACGAGTTGGTTAATTTCAGCAACGTAAAGGTGTTGCTCGTGTTGTGTCTTTCGATACGCGGCATACACATCAGAAAAGAATTGCACTGCTAGTTTCCGTGGAGGTCGTGGTTCTCCACGGCGGGCAAGATAACCGTTCTCTTGTTCGCGAACATATAAAATGGATCCTACAGCCTTTTCGGATACACCATTCGCATCGGGGTAAAGTGCTTTCATTTCTTCATTTGCTGGGTCGACGCGCAATAATCGGTGTTGACCTTCTTGGAGGGGGGTAGCAGATTCAAAAATTTTCTTTATGTCTGCTTCATAGTGCTGTCGCCGGGCAAACTTAGCGGTGGATTCTTCTGGCTCATCACTTGCTTCTTCTAGACCTAGCGCTTGCAAAAAATCATCAGATAAACGATCAGGACTTATTAAGCAGCCGCGTAAACTTATCGAATTAAAATCGATGCTCTTATCAAATTCAATCTTCCCTTTTTCACTAACCGTAAATGGAGGCACACTCAGTTGCTCTGGTCGCGAGAAAATTTCCTGAAACCGTTTGTAGCGTGAGTTGGGAACAGCTTTCCAAATATACCAACGTAACTTTTCGCCGGTGAAAGGAATTTGAGGAAATTCATAGAATTCCCGAAGCATACGAAAGTCCTGGTGCCATTGCTCAACACCATAG
>CAZXUD010000108.1:0-2550 GCA_964643805.1 uncultured Candidatus Peribacteria bacterium
ATGACACCGTGCTCACAGATTGCAGAAATAATCGTGAATGTCGCTAAGAAAAATAAGTTGGTACCAATCGTCACCAGTTTTATTGGCGGCACATCTGTTGCTGATGCTGTGAAGATATTAAGCGCAGAAGGAATTCCAAATTTTACTTCCCCTGAACGTGCCGTCGCCGCTTTAGCAGCATTGGTTCCAGTGGACGAAAACTTGCGTGAACGCCAGCTTCCAAAGGAAGCTGCCGTACGCGCGAAGAAAGCCGCAGACCTATTAAAGGGTAAAAGCGGCTTACTGGATGAAGAAACTGCCGAGCATCTTTTCAAACTCTACGATTTGCCGATGCCAAAACAAGCACTCGCCCACTCGGCGGAAGAAGCTGTGAAATTTGCGGAAGAGATTGGCTACCCCGTTATTGCAAAAGTAAGTTCGCCAAACATTATTCATAAAACTGATGTTGGCGGAATCAAAGCTAATTTAAAAAATGCTGATGAGGTACGAACTGCTTACGAAGCAATCGTGACATCCACAAAGGTGAGGGACGTGCTGATTCAAAAGTTCTTACCCGTCGGCAGTGAATTTATTGTGGGTGCCTTGCGTGACCCAGCCTTTGGTCCACTCGTGATGGCTGGTCTTGGTGGCATTTATACGGAACTCTTTAAGGATACGTGTTTCCGCATTGCTCCGGTAACTGAGGAAGAAAGTTACGAGATGCTGCAATCGCTCACTGCGTGGAAATTATTGCTAGGGATGCGCGGAAAAGACCAATCAGACATCGCCGGCTTGGCGACACTGGTACAACGCATAAGTGAGATGATTGCGGAATGCCCTCAGATACGAGAATTAGATATCAACCCGGTTCTCGTGGGTGAAAACCAAATTGTGATCGCGGATGTAAAGGTGATAACCATTCAATAAGTACCTTTTCAAAAATGAGAACTCTCAATGCTTGCCGCTGAGACTATTCGACGTGTACTCTTTGCCCATTATGAAACTTAAAGAACTCTTTGAATATGCAATCGAATGCGGCATCGAGGCGGATGCTCGGGGTAAAGCACGCATTCAGAAACAACTAAAGAAAGTTTCGGACCAGCAAAAAAAGCTGGAGGGCGACGATAAAAAGTTTGCTGACCCTGAGCGCGGTTGGAATCCATTCCCAGACTCTCGCATTATTAATGGTACGGGGAATGAAAACATTGAAGTGGTGATGGTCGGTGTCGATATTGAGACGCAGGAAGTTCTTTTGGCAGATCGTTTACGAGAGAAAGGCGAAAAGATCGATGCACTCTTTATTCACCACCCAGAAGGCCGTGCCCTTGCGGACTTAGAGAAGGTTATGACACTGCAAGTGGACGTATTGGCTGGCGTTGGCGTTCCTGTAAACCACAGCGAAGCGCAACTCCGCCCTCGGATGGATAAAATCTGGCGTGCAATTCATGCAGATAACCTGTTCCGCACCGAGCGCGCTGCCGAATTACTTGGTATTCCAGCGTTCTGCTGCCACACCCCAACCGATAACTTGGTTTGGCAATACATGGAGAAGAATATTTGCAGCAAAGAATGGGAGAATCTTGGTGAAATCATCACCGCTCTCCACAAGTTCCCTGAATACGAGTACTACGCCAAGAAGGGCAACCCTTGTATTTTGGTAAACGGATCCCGCGATAGCCGCCCCGGCAAAGTAGTTGCTACAGAGTTCACTGGTGGCACTAATGGCCCAGAGGAATTCCTAGAAGAGCAGTCACATGCTGGCGTAGGCACCATTCTTTCTATGCACGTTACCGAAAAGACCCTGGAAGCAGCGAAGAAGTTCAACGTGAACATGATTCAATGCAGCCACATGGCTTCGGACGCTATTGGTATTAACCTGATGCTCGACAAATTGAGCAAGAAGGAGAAAAAGCTCAAGACCGTCGATGCGTCTGGCTTTATTCGGGTGAAACGTTCTTAGTGTTCGGTTTCGTTGGTTGCTGCTGTTGGTTTTTGCTGTACTCCTGTACCCCATAAACACTCAACAGCATGGCTCCACTTAAAGCGAGTGCCACCATGATTCGGTGACGCATATCACGTTGAACGATCGCCTGTGCTTCCTTTACTTTAGGTCCTGTACGACCTCTACCCTCTTTCGCTCTCTCAACCAAGTTTTGTGCATCTTCAAGCGCTTTGCGGCCTTGAGCCGTAGCAAAATATGGTAGTTCCCAACCAAAGAGTTTAGGTAATGCACCATTCCCATCTTTAGTTGATTGAATTTCAGTTTTCGAATAGCCACGTGCCAATCGCAACTTCCATACTTCTTGTTCTTCCTCATTTAATTTTAACCACCAAATCATAAATTCTTCGTACGAGTATATTTTCGCTTCACCAAATTTTTCTTTTTCCTGTGCGCGCGCATCCAGCATGTAATCCACAAACAGGTTGTATCTTTCTTTCATGGATTCAACTTCGCTGTTGTTGGGACTCTGACTAAGCATAAGAAGAGTGTATCAAACCAGATATTTTCTGTAGTGGCGAGTATCTTCCTGTACAATATATCCAATGGCTCAGGTCTACCAAATCACCGCT
>CAZXUD010000109.1:0-2489 GCA_964643805.1 uncultured Candidatus Peribacteria bacterium
CGGTGTAAAACTTATTGTAGAAAATAATGTCTGCACGCCAGACCTTAAAGGAAAGATGTTATTGCAAACGACCGATGAATTTGAACAGTTATTCGCTGAGATAGATTCACCATGGTTAGGTATGTTGGTAGATACCGGTCATCTCAACGTATCTGCCCACACCCTCAACTTCGATCGTTTGGAGTTTGTGGAGCGATTGGGTTCTCACATTCTCGCGTTCCACGTGCACGATAACGATGGCAGCGCCGATCAACATAAGCCAGTTCTGAAAGACAGTTGGGTACTGAAGGCAGTAACACATGCTTCCGTTGTAGATTGTCCGTTAATAGTAGAAGCCAAATTCCCAGATGTTTCCCAGCTGGCAACTCAAGTCGAATGGTTATCGATGGCTGCGCTATGAACGTCGAGCAATCCAATGAATGGCAAAAGGTCCCCTGTGCGATTTGCCAGACTGAAAAGCATGTCCGGTCCATTTCTAATAAAGGCCAATTCAATATCCCCGTACACGTAGTAATGTGTGGCCGATGTGGCCTGATCTATCTCAATCCACGATGGACGAAGCAGAAGTATCAGTTTTTTTATGAAAATAAGTACGATCAGTACTATCGACCTTCTGTAAAAGATGACGATCAAAAAATTCGTCGACCCACAGAAACTATAGATCGCATTGTCTCCATGACAGGTCGCTCGTCTTTCCCTTCCGTTTTAGATATTGGTAGTGGTCCCGGTTGGACACTGGTGGCAGCTAAGGAACGGCTTGGTGCCGAGCAACTCGCGGCAATTGAACCTTCACCAGCTTGTATAGAAGCATTACGCCAGCAGGGGGTGGAGCACGTCGCTTCTGACATTGATGAAGACTGGCATCTGAATCGCGCGCAAAAATACGATCTCATCATCATGAGGCATGCACTGGAACATTTTTTAGATCCACTCGCAGTCCTTAAAAAAATTAGTCACACCTTAAAACCAAACGGCGTGGTATACATTGCGGTGCCCGACATGATGCACCCGATTCGTTCTCTCAATTCATTCTGGTACAGGGCGGTTCATACCTATTATTTTTCTGTGCCTACTCTCAGTATCCTGTGTAGCCAGGCGAGTTTAGGATTTATTTGCGGCAGACAGGTTAAAGGTGAGCTCTACGGCATTGCAAAACCTGGTGAGCAGCAAGCATTGCCTGTTCGTGCAGTTCACGTCATTTCGCAACGGTTCGTCTTGTTTATACACCGCATAAAGGACGTGATTCTAGGCATTATTCCGAG
The DNA here is from genome assembly GCA_964643805.1 of uncultured Candidatus Peribacteria bacterium. Classification (GTDB taxonomy): domain Bacteria; phylum Patescibacteriota; class Gracilibacteria; order Peribacterales; family Peribacteraceae; genus CAZXUD01. The sequence continues at coordinate 1,263 of CAZXUD010000109.1, forward strand.
GTGAAGTTCTTTGTCCTCCCCTTAAAGGAAGCTCATACTGGGCGCTGTACGGCCTCTCTTCGATGGTAACCCCTGAGCAATTATCGGCCTTGCTTGTTCAACGCAATGCAACCATTCGGGATGCAATGCGTGCGATTGATGTCGGCACACTCGGTGTGGCCTTCGTTGTGAAACCAGACACACGCATCTTAGTAGGTGTAGTGACCGATGGTGATGTTCGTCGTGCACTCCTTGGAGGTGCGGGCTTAGAGACTCCTGTTCTCGACATTACAATTCTCCACCCAGCGGTTGCACGAGAAGGAATGTCCTCTGAAGAAATCGCTGCGCTCTTTAATGAAAAAATCCATGTCCTACCGATTCTTACCAAAGATGATGAAATTGTAGATATCGCAATGTACGACCGTCGTGTGTCGTTGCCAGTTGCGTCACCACAACTAGGTGAAGCAGAGCTGCGCAATGTGCAGGAATGCATTCTCACCGGTTGGATTTCTTCAGCTGGGCCATTCGTCACTCAATTTGAAGAGCTATGTGCAAAGCACACAGGCGTTCAGCATGCGGTTTCCGCTAGTAATGGCACGACTGCACTGCATCTCGCGCTTCTAGCGTTGGGTATTGGCGACGGTGACGAAGTCATCGTGCCATCGCTCACTTTTATAGCGAGTGCGAATGCTGTTGTGTACACAGGTGCAAAGCCGGTGTTTTTGGATAGTGACGCTACTACTTGGAATATTGATGTTACGCAGATTGAGGCAGCCATTACTCCTAAAACAAAGGCAATCATGGCCGTACATCTTTATGGGCACCCTGCGGATATGGATCCGATTCTTGCAATCGCAAAAAAGCATCACCTCAAAGTGATTGAAGATGCGGCGGAAGCACAAGGAGCAACGTACAAAGGTAAAGCAGCCGGAAGCCTGAGCGATGTCGCAATCTTCAGCTTCTATGGAAACAAAATTATTACTACGGGCGAAGGTGGTATGGTCCTTACAAACAATGATGACATCGCCGCGAAAGCGCGATTGTTACGCGACCACGGTATGACACAAGAGCGTCGGTATTGGCACCCGGTGCTTGGCTACAACTATCGTCTTACCAATCTACAAGCAGCGGTCGGCGTGGCACAGATGGGCAAGATAGATGCGATTGTCGCGGCGAAGAAGCGGATAGCTAAGAGCTACTCTAAAAATCTAAAAGCAGTAAAAGGAATTACATTAGCGCCAGAAATGG
>CAZXUD010000110.1:0-2440 GCA_964643805.1 uncultured Candidatus Peribacteria bacterium
GATCTTCCTGACTTAAGGCTTCTATTAAGCGTTTTGCCAGCTGCACATTTGTTATAAGGGCAATGCCGTGGTCCGCTGCGAGACGGCGAATAAAGTAGCCGTCGGTGCGCTCACTGGTACTTTCGTGGGTAGGAATATTGATGACTAAATCTACTCGTTTCCGCTCAAGATATTCCTGAATGTTGGGACTGCGAGGCTCGGAAACTTTATGAATGAGGGAAGAAGGAATACCTCGTGATTCCAAGAATTCATGCGTGTGTTTGGTGGCACAGAACGTAAACCCTTGTTCAGCCAAAGATTGAATAGCTGGCAGAAGATCCATCTTGTCTTCCAGGCGACCAATGGTCAGCAGAATATTTTTCTTGGGAATCTTAAAGCCGGCCGCTAAGACAGCGGTGAGTAAAGCTTGTTCAGCATTGAGGCCGAAACAAGCGACTTCGCCCGTGCTCGCCATCTCGACACCCAATCGTGGATCAGCACCTTTGAGACGACTGAAGCTGAACTGCGCTGCTTTCACCGCAACTTGATCAAGGTCCACCGTCTGATAGCGCATGGAGGTATCTGCTTTCCCTAGTAAGGCTTGAGTGGCAATCGTTACAAAGTTATGACCGGTCACTTTGCTCACAAAGGGGAAGCTTCGGCTGGCGCGGAGATTACATTCAATCACTTTGAGGCGGTTATTCTTGGCTAAGAATTGAATGTTGAAGGGGCCAGAAATGTTAAGACCAGCGGCGATATTCTTTGCAATGATTTTCATGCGGCGGAGCGTTTCCAGATTTACCCGTTGTGGCGGCATGACCATAGTGGCATCCCCCGAGTGAACGCCCGCATTTTCTATGTGTTCAGAAATGGCATAAATAAGCAGTTCTCCCGCTTGAGCCACGCCATCAAATTCAATTTCTTTAGCCCCGACTTCAAATTTAGAGACGACGACCGGCGCTTCCTTATTAATGAAAGCGGCTTGGCCCACGTACGCTTCTAGATCTTCACCAGAATGAACAACTGCCATAGCTGCGCCAGAAAGTACGTAGCTAGGGCGCACAATAACCGGATATCCCACGTCATCAGCAAAGGATTCCGCACTTCTTAAGGTGGAGAATTCTTTCCAGGCCGGCTGATCAATTTTGAGGCTGTCGAGCAGGGTACCGAATTTATGGCGATCTTCCGCCCTATCAATATCAGCAGGATTCGTACCCATAATCGGTATGCCTTGCTTCGCAAGTTTGCCAGCCAGAGAATTCGGAATTTGGCCACCCATAGAGACAACCACACCCGCCGGCTTCAGTAAGCTAATAATGTCGCGTACGCGCTCTTCACTTAATTCGTCGAAGAATAAATCATCACACTCATCGTAATCGGTACTCACCGTTTCGGGGTTACTGTTGATCATGGCGACCTTGTAGCCTTGTCGCTGCAGTTCTTTGGTGGCTTGCACACAGCACCAGTCAAACTCGACCGATGAACCAATTGAATAGGGGCCACCGCCAAGCATGGTTGCATAGGGGGTTGATTGGTTGAACGTTACGTCGTGTTCCGTAGCGTTGTACGTCAGGTACAAGTAATTCGTTTGAGCAGGGAACTCACCCGCCAGGGTGTCGATCTGTTTTACGACTGGAGTAATGCCTTCTTTTAAACGCTGGTCTCGAATCTTTTCCGTATCAGTGTCTAAGAACTGTGCAATAGCGTTATCGGAAAAGCCGGATTGCTTAGCAAGGCGCAAGGTGTCGGTATCAATTTTTCCTTTGCGCATGCTTCTCACTTGATTAGCGCAGTTCGCGATGCGTTCTAAGAACCAACGGTCAATGCCCGTGGCAATCGATACTTGTTCTACCGACCACTGCTTACTCAGTAAAGCAGTAGCAATAGCGAAGAGTCTGCGGGGGGTTGCGCGCTTTACTTCTCGGTCTAGGTCGTCAAATTGGAAGGCAACGGGGAAGAGTCCCTGTGCACCTATGTTCAGCATGCGAATGGCTTTCTGTAGGGCTTCCTCGAAATTCCGACCCAGCGCCATCACTTCACCAACAGACTTCATTTCCGATGTTACCTGGTCGGTGACGAATCGGAACTTCTGTAAGTCCCAGCGTGGCATTTTTACAGCCACGTAATCCAGTGCTGGTTCAAAGTCGGCGCTGGTTTCTTGGGTAATGGCGTTTCGTAGCTGTGGCAATGTGTAGCCCATCGCCAGTTTGGCGGCGACAAAGGCGAGGGGATAACCTGTTGCTTTTGAAGCAAGCGCAGAACTGCGGCTCAAGCGTGCATTGACCTCAATCACGCGGTAGCGGCGTGACCGCGGATCGAGCGCGTACTGAATATTGCATTCACCGACGATGCCGAAATGTCGAATGACTTTGAGGGCAATGGAACGAAGCATTTGGTAATCCGTATTATCAAGTGTCTGACTGGGCGCTATCACGATGGATTCACCAGTATGGATACCGAG
>CAZXUD010000111.1:0-2422 GCA_964643805.1 uncultured Candidatus Peribacteria bacterium
GTTTCAACGAGTCATTAAGGTAGACATTCGCGTGAAGGCCGTCGACGTGCCAGATCAAGAGGCTATCACGAAGGATAACATTCCAATTCGCATTAACGCAGTGATCTACTACCGCATCAACAATGCTTCGAAAGCAGTTATTGAAGTCGAAGACTTCTTTTATGCGGTGAGTCAGTTAGCCCAAACCACCATGCGCAATGCCGTTGGTGAAGTCACGTTGGATGAACTACTAGCGAACAAGAAGCAAATTAGCGAAGGCATTAAGAAAACGGTCGATGCAGCCTCTGACCCTTGGGGTGTGGACGTGCAAAGCGTGGAGCTGAAAGACATTATTCTGCCTGATAGCTTGAAGCGGACCATTGCGAAGGTAGCCGAAGCCCAGCGCGAGAAGCAGGCTGTCATTATTAACTCCGAAGGCGAAGTTGCTGCCGCTTCAAATATGGCGGAAGCCGCATCGACACTGGCTGCTCAACCGGGCGCTCTCCACTTACGCACATTGCAAAGCATCAACGACTTAAGTTCCGATCAATCGAACACCGTCGTGTGGATGGTGCCGATCGAAGCACTGCGCGCTCTCGAAAGCTTCGCTAAGAAGATTTAAGCGTTTGCTTCTGCCAATTCTTTCTTTGCCCGCTCCAGTTCCTTTGTGCTCGGTGTAGCTGTGTCTGGAGCCAAAATTACGGGTGAGAACAACGTGCTCCACTGCTTCTCTTCGCGCTTCTGCCAGTCCCCCTTGTGGTAGGCGTAGCTGACCATGAGCGGCATGGCGATGGTCGCTTCGGAGAAAACCATCTGTTCTGCACCAAGATCCACCTTGCCCCAAGAATGAGCTTCTTTGAGAGTCGAACCGGAAAGAGCGCCATCGCGCTCGTCGGCGACAGTAATTTGAATAGCGTACTTATGCATGTTCACCGGCTTACCAAGAACGTCCGCGCACACCACGGTGTCAGCAGTGAAGTTCTTTGGGACGCCTCCACCGATTATGAACATGCCGCTCGACTTCGACTGACACACAATTTCTGTGAGTTCCGAGAAGTCGCGGACGGAGTCATGACTCATAGAAGCGCCTGGATTCTGTTGTTGGTGGTACGCCAAACCGAAACCAGCACTACAGTCAGAGAGTGATGGGATGAACACTGGCACGCGCTTTTCGTAGCAACCACGCAGAATAGAATCTTCTCCGATATTCTGCTCAACTAAGTACGCACCAAGTGCCTGCGTATACTCACGTGAAGACGTTGGACGCGCTGGCAAGCGGTCGGCAATTTGTGCGAGGGTGGCGTCGCACACTTTTAATTCGTGTTCAGAGATGTATGTATCGTAAATGCGATCAATGGAACGTAACTGCAATTCATCATCGTCTGCTTTTGGGTCACCGATGTAATGCTTGAACCCCAAGCCTTCGAAGAAATCCATGTCGATCATATTCGCTCCGGTGGAGACGATGCAGTCGATCATGTTGGTATCAATCATCGTGCGAATCACCTTCTTTAAACCTGAACTGATGAGTGAACCGGCCAAACAAAGAATGGCAGTGCACTCCTTCTCTGTAATCATGTCATTCAAAATAGTGCTGCCGCGTGCCAAGTTCCGCGCCTGGAACGCCATCTTCTCCATGGACTCCACGAGAGGCACAGCATTGAAGGACGTCACGTCAACGTGCTGAATGGTGTCCTTTAGATAGTCCTTTTGTGACTTAGACATGATGAAAAAGCATGAGGAAAGTGGCGAATCTTAGCGACAATCTTCTAATGACACCTTTCTTTGACGTTGCTCTTTATCCAAATTGTTTTGTGATACCTCTTTTACCACCTTCATGGTCACCTCGGTACCCATCAGGTGTTCACTGAGTACTTCATCCCCTTCACCAGCAATTTCTAAGACGGTTCGAGGATTCTCGTCAATTTGGCGGTCAATAAAGGTAGCGCGCCAGTCCTTCAAATTAAAGTGCTTATTCGCCAAACGAATGATCATGTGCCAATCAACGGATTTGCAACTGTAGACATCCATACGGATGTGCGGGTCGCGTCCTGGCTTTTCAAAGTAGTGCGCTCCAATGTGGCTGGTTGTAATAGGCTGAATAAATGACCAACCTGGTGCGCTTAAGTCCGCTGCTGGGTAAATACCCAAAGGACCCAATGGGAGCATATGGAGGGCACTCAGCATCTCCTCAATAAAATTGCGAGTGATGGATTCATGCTGCGATTGATCGAGCGGCTCTTTGAGGTACGCATCGAGAACGAGCATTTCGTGCCGAAGTTGAACAGACGTGTCAGACATAAGGAAAATAGGAATGTGAGCCTATTCTTTTTCATGGGGCTTTCAAGTTCAATGGGGGTGATTATGGCCAATGTGGCATTGTTATTTTTGAGTTTGTATACAAATTTTATACAAAATTGAAGGTTTTAATAACAGGTACGAG
>CAZXUD010000112.1:0-2362 GCA_964643805.1 uncultured Candidatus Peribacteria bacterium
ATGGCCGTCTGGAATTCCACCCAATGGATGAGCCTTTGGGATATGGCACAAATGGTGAATAGCGCCCGTGAAGACATCCTCCACATGTGGAAGCGCCGGGGTGAAAAGGTCCAAGCCAAAGTGGGTGAAGCCACCACGAAGTGGCTTTCCAAGTCTGGTATCCCCTACCTCAATGAATTAGCGGACGAGTTCGGGCGCCGCAGCAATGCATCCGAATTAGAAGAAGTGAAACACTGGAAAGATTCCTTAGAGGACTACGACAGCTACGTGCTCCAAGAAATGCTTGGACACATGCATAACCCAGACATCATGCGCGCCATTATTGAGTTGTTGGTCTCGCGTGGTCGCTTAGACTGGAATGATACTCATTTTTGGCACGCACTCGATCACATCTCCAATTACAACATGCCAATTGAAGCTTGTAAAAATGACGACGTGCTTCGTGATAAGTGGCTCCTTAAAATAATCACCGATATTTGGAATGACAAAGAACACTTCTACCAATGGCGTCGTGAAAACGACAGTAATTACGACTCTGGCATGAGTAAATTTACTCAGCAAGTGGACCAATTATCGAACGTTGCGAAAGGCCTTGATGGTGAACTAGAACGAGAACTGAGGTTATGGGAAGAACATAAAGAATCTCATCAACCTTACACAGAGCTCTCCAGTGAAGTGAACCCCCATAAATACGAGAAGGTTCTTATGTATGCGATTGAGAACGGTAAAATGACCATGGAGGAAAAAGTGTATTACTTGATACGTGGGGTCGCTTCCGAATTGATCTCTATTGATCGCCTGCGCGTCCTCGCTGGAGAAACTGGCGGCGTGCTCAATAAATTCCCTATCCTCGATTATTTCTACAAGAAGAACAACACCCTTCCGGAAGTGATTGCCCTCGCCAAACGCTTACAAGAGTCAGATCCCAAGAAAAAATTCAAACCAGGCTCCAAGACAACGCTGTGGATACACTTAGAAGCACTCCGCGACGAAGGAACACGCCAACGTTTCAGCAAAGCTTCCTCTGGTACGCGCTTGGAAAACATTGACCATGAAGACATTCCAACCGTCATTACGACCATGGACTACCAAGGGATTAATGCAATTACAGGAGCCATTAGCGGCGACCGTATGCAATTAAGCCCAGAAGCCCGCAAAAACGCCTACACCGGCTTCAGTACTAAATTCTTAGCACTGTCACGCTTGGCCCAACTGGATAAAGACAATATTTCTAAATTCTCAGAAAGCGATGCGTTAGAACTGGCAAAAGCAATCACCTCTGCAATTCACTATGACAATATCCTTACGGGAAGCACGGACGAAAATAAGCGCGCAAAACTTTCGTGGGAAGAAATTAACCAAACAAAGGCAATTTCGAGTGATGGACACCTGGTGAAAGATGTTCGTAACGGAAACAATAAATTCATTAAAGCTCTTTTTGATGAAATTCAATTCGACTGGAAAGCGTTTGAAGAAAAAATTGGTTATAAGGACCCAGAAATAGGCGACAATAAATGGACAGCAAAAGAAGCGGCTGACCTGGATGAGTTATTAGAGTCAAAACTTGGTGCTAAGTCTCTCGACAAAGTAAAGAAGCTCATAAATTCAGGTGCTTTGTCTGTGTACGTAAACGGAGTAAGCGTTAGTGTGGAGAATCTTCGTCAAAGATTAAGCGTGAACGACGTGGTCACAACCACAGAAAAAAAGACACTCAAGCTGACGAGAGACGATTATTTCAAACCAAATGATGACCCACGAAAACCAAAAGAAGATATTTTTAACGCTACCAAGGTGTTTTCTTCTGTCATAGCGGACCAACTTCGCAATAAAATTCCTGAACTAAAAAACGCTCTCCGGAAAGCTGCAGACTCATTTGATGCTGTGTACAAGAAGACCGAAGAACGTCTCATCACTGAAAATGATGCCCAATTGAAATACGACGAAGTAAAAACATTCTTTACAGGCCAGCCGCCAACCGCGTCTGGCGCACATGCCCCAGCCGGCCATTAAATCTTGAGGTTCCTGCCTCAACCGGGCATGCTGCTTTGGCATGCTCGTCTCTATTGCCCGCATTGACTCCTCTCTCCCGCTGCCGCGCTACGAATCGGCTGGCGCGGTCGGGTTCGACTTTGTCACGCGGGAAAACACTACCATTGCTCCTGGGGCCATTGGCTTAGTGCCCGGCAACGTGATTGTGCAGGTCCCAGCGGGCTTTGCTCTGCTGGTGCTGCCTCGTTCATCGTTACCTCGTAAAAAGATGCTGGTGTGCCCGCATTCACTCGGAGTCATAGATCAGTATTAACACGGACCGAAGGATGAAATTTTCTTCCAGTTACAGAACTTCTCCGACAAACCAGTGAAC
>CAZXUD010000113.1:0-2321 GCA_964643805.1 uncultured Candidatus Peribacteria bacterium
GAAGCTATTGAGAGGCTAATCCATCAAATCAAGTACTACAAAAACGAGAAACACGATGACCTGATGGATGCTTGCGTCATAGCCCTGATAAAGATCGGAGAGATAATCGATAAGGGAACAGGTGGAGTCGCTTCTGCCGATTACTATCCCGTAGTTATGATTTCTCCACACGATTCACGCTGGCATAGCGCAAGCAGAGAGCAGCAAGCCGCATATTATGCATGGGCACAGGAACAAACTGCCGAGAATATCAGAATTGAAAATGAAATGGATGAATGGAGGAGAAAGAATAATTGGATCTAGACTTCGTTAACCGTTCTGGCATCTGTGTGTATAGGCACTAACCTGATGCTATGAATGCAATAACCCTTGAAAGGCCGACCGTGAGGGTAGCCCCAGAGCTACCCCCGGTCGAGAGAGTGAGATACTGCCTCTATGCTCGTAAATCCTCCGAAGCGGAAGAAAGACAGGCCAGATCGATAGAAAGTCAGCTCCAAGAGATGATGAATATGGCCAAAAGAGAGGGTTTGGAGATTGTAGACGTAAAGACGGAAAGCCACTCGGCCAAAGAAGCGGGTGGAAGACCTGTCTTCAATGAAATTGTGGAGGGGATTAAAGCTGGAATCTATAACGGCCTGATCGCTTGGGATATCTCAAGAATCGGAAGAAACGGTGGCGATATCGGGAAAATTGTAGACCTGATGGATGGAGGGTTTTTAGCGGATATTCGTACACACGGACAGCGGTTCAGCAACTCACCCAATGAAAAATTCCTGCTCATGATTTTAGGAAGCCAAGCCAAACTAGAGAACGACAACAGAGGGGTGAATGTGAAGAGAGGACTTAAAAAGCGGGCTGAATTGGGTCACCGTCCCTGCCAACCACCCATTGGGTACATCCCCGAGCGAACCTTTGACCGCAACGGTAGAACCGTCCACATCGACCCAGAAAGGGCTCCTGTCATCCAGGAGCTTTTTAGGAAAGTGGGAGAAGAAGGGATGACGGGAAGAGGCGTATACATGTGGTTGAAGGAACAACAGAATTTCAAAACCAGCGGTGGAAAAATCCTGTGCTTAAGCGGGATTTATCGAATTCTTAAAAGCACCTATTACTACGGCGAATACGAATTTCCGAGCAAAAGTGGACAGTGGCATAAAGGAAACTATGAGGCACTCATCACCAAAGAACTTTTCGACAAAGTGCAAGAAAAGCTAAAAAGCCCTCCGAGGCCAAAGGGAAATAAAGACTTCGCATTCGTCCAGATGATCAAGTGCGGACGTTGTGGCTACGGTATCACGGCTGAAGAAAAAACAAAGAAGTTCAAAAACGGCTCTTCAAGAAAGTACGTCTACTACCACTGCACTCAGTCGATTAAAAAAATCTGCGATGAACCCTACATGAGAGAAGAGGAGCTTTTAGAGCAACTTCGAAAGTTGATGGACTCAATCAACATTGACCTCATCGGAACCAAAGCAAAACTGGAAAAGGAAGTCCTCCGCTATCAACGCTTTGAAGCTGGTGTCCTTGGGAAGAAAATCGAAAACCCAGAAGCACTTGTAGACGAACAGATAAGGAATTACGCCAAATACATGCTCGAGAACGGATCGAAAGAGGAAAAACGAGAGATTCTCGGGCTTTTAGACAGCCGACTAATACTAAAAAACAAAACCATAAGTCTCAATGAAATCCATTAAAAAAATCTCTAACTTAGCGTATGCTTGCAACCGAATCTGAACTCCTCGCCATGAATTTTCAGTCAAAAACCTCACTTATTTGGAATATTGCCGAGCTTTTGAGAGGAAGCTGGAAGCAACATGAATACCAAGATGTAATCCTACCGCTGACCGTCCTCAAACGTCTGGACTCTGTTTTGGAGAAAACAAAACCTCAAGTACTCAAGGAGTACAATCAACATCATGGGAAAGTAAACGTAGAACCAATCTTAAAAGACATAACTAAAGTTGGATTCTTCAACACCTCCCCTTACGACTTCCACAAATTGTTGGATGATCAAAAAGACATTGCAAAGAACTTGAAGCAGTATATTCAAGGCTTTTCAGAGAATGTCCAGCAAATCATCGAAAAGTTTGATTTCGAAAAACATTTATCAAGACTCGAGGGAGGCAACCTACTGTATTTGATCATCAAGGAGTTCAATAAAGTAGATCTTCATCCAAGTGTCGTAAGCAGTACAGAGATGGGATATATATTTGAGGAATTGATTAGGAAATTTTCTGAACAATCAAACGAAACAGCAGGAGAACACTATACACCTCGAGAGGTGATCCAGATGATGGTAGAGGTCATGTTCACAATGGACA
>CAZXUD010000114.1:0-2319 GCA_964643805.1 uncultured Candidatus Peribacteria bacterium
CAAATTCATTCACATCCGTGAAATCTTAGACCAGCGCTACGAGAAGTTCGCTGAGATGCACGAAGCGGATGATGACGATACGTTTAAAGGTGTTTCGAGCGGCTTTAAGGCCCTCGACTTTAAGTTATCGGGCTTTCAGCCGAGTGATTTGGTCATTATCGCTGCGCGCCCGAGTATGGGTAAAACCAGCTTCATGTTAAACATCGCCATGAACGCCGCTATTAAGCATGGCAAAAGCATTGGCGTTTTCTCGCTGGAAATGAGTAAGGAGCAATTGGTCGACCGTCTCTTTGCTTCCATGCTTGGGGTGGACTCTTGGAAGTTGCAACGCGGTAAATTAGATGACAGTGACTTCCAAAATTTGGGACCAATTATGGATGAATTGAGCAAAGCGAATCTCTTCATTGATGACTCGGTTGCTTCCACTATTCCAGAATTACGCGCGAAGGCGCGTCGTCTACAAATGGAGCACGGCCTCGACATGCTTATGGTGGACTACTTGCAGCTCATGAGCACGGGCAATGCCAGTTATGCAGGTAATCGTGTGCAGGAAATCAGCGAAATTTCCCGCGCTCTGAAGCAGTTAGGTCGTGAGTTACACATTCCGATCATTGCTCTTTCCCAGCTTTCGCGCGCTGTGGAAAGCCGCCCGGGAAACATTCCCCAGCTCTCCGATCTTCGTGACTCTGGTTCCATTGAACAAGACGCAGACGTGGTAATGATGATGTACCGCGAGGATTACTACGAAGAAGACAGCGATCGTCCTGGGATTACCGACATTTACATCCGCAAGCATCGTAACGGTCCGGTGGGTCGTATTGAATTGATGTTCAAAAAGGAGCAGATGCGCTTTTACGACATCGACAAAACGCACGGTAATCCGTAAGCTGCCGCGTATGGATACCGCTCCGGTCCTCCAACTGACTCTGCAGGAAATTTTTGGCTATGCGGTTTTTGCATTTATGTTTGGTCTGGTCCTTACGCCCTGGTTTGTTCGTTTCCTACGACACAACAAATTAGGAAAACAACTGCGGGTAGAAACTGTCGATGGTCAGGAAGCCAGTATTTTCCGTCATTACCACCAAGATAAGCACGGCACTCCTACTATGGGAGGGCTGCTGATTTGGGGCTCGATCGTTTTAACGATTGTGCTTTCCAGATTTCTTTCGCTCGCGGGCGTGGTGGAGTTTTCCCTGTTGCAACGACGTGAAGTATATCTACCGCTCTTTACGTTAGTGTCCTTCGGCTTGCTCGGCATGCTGGATGATTACTTCAATATTGCTGGCCTAGGGAGAAAGAAGGGGCTCGACTGGCTGCCGAAGATCATTACCCTCCTCATTCTTGGCATTATTGGCGCCTATTGGTTCTCCGCTCGTCTGGGCATTGACCAAATTCATGTGCCGTTCCTCGGCGATTGGTTTTTAGGCTGGTGGTACTTCCCTCTGTTTCTGTTTATCATCATCGGTACATCAAATGCTGTGAACGTGACTGACGGCCTGGATGGTCTGGCAGCAGGCTTACTTGTCGTGGCATACATTGCCTTCGCGGTTATTGCGTACCTCTCTGGACTAACAGTGCTGGCGGGCTTCTGTGCGGTGTGCGTGGGCGCTATCTCAGCGTTTTTATGGCACAACGTACCGCCCGCTTTATTCTTCATGGGTGATACGGGGTCTCTAGCCTTAGGCGGTACTCTGGGAGTAATAGCACTGATGACGGACAACGTATTGGTACTCCCTTTTGTAGGGTTCATCTTTGTCATAGAAATGCTTTCCGTGATTATTCAGCTCACGAGCAAGCGCCTTCGCGGTGGCAAGAAAGTCTTTAAAGCGGCGCCAATTCACCACCATTTTGAAGCACTGAATTGGGGTGAAAGTAAGGTGACGATGCGCATGTGGATTGTGGGAGCATTTATTGCCTTCTTTGGTGTCGTGATTGCGCTGGCCGGGTAAACAAAAATCGACATGCTTCCTCGGCTTTCTCGCTTGCGCCACTGCAGGAGGTGCGTATCATTTCCGTACATGCTGAAGGTCGCTATTAATGGTTACGGCCGTATTGGACGAAACGTGCACCGCCAGTTTGTGCAACGGTTTTCGGACCAGGTAGAAGTGGTCGTCGTAAATGCCTCTTCTGATACTGACGTTCGAGCCTATCTTTTGAAATACGACACGCTTCATGGTCGTTTCCAGGGCACGGTGGAAGTTGATGGTGATAATTTGATAGTGAATGGGAAGAAAGTCCGCATGGTGAAGGAACGTGAGCCTTCCAAATGCCCTTGGAAAGAATTGGGCGTTGATATTGTGATAGAGGCCACCGGTCACT
>CAZXUD010000115.1:0-2136 GCA_964643805.1 uncultured Candidatus Peribacteria bacterium
CATCCAGTTTCCAATGGCCTAATTGACCTGTTGCACTTACATCGGAGCAGGTGGTTAATGCCAGTGAATGAGGAAGGTCGTACGCGAATCTAAACCCGCCCAACAATAAGAGGAGCATGGCAAAGGTAATGATTGCCGATATTGGTCTGGTGATGGTTTGTTCCATAGATAAATGTAGGAAGTATATAAAATAGGTTATCTACGGAATAAGTAGACGGCGTCGTAGAGACCTTCTTACGCAGTGAGCCTTCCTTGTTTTCTTATTTGTGTTTTTATCCCGATAAAAACATCTTGCTACCACGTATAGGACACTTGACATACAAGAAAAATCGTATAGGATATCGCGGCTCACATTTTTATTTACTACAATTCTTTATTTTACCATGTCAATATTTCAACCATCCGCAATGACGCACCGCGACGAGATGCCTCTCGATAGGACTAATGCTGACGTTAGGTTTACTGCTGTCGATGAAGAAATTTGTCTTCACACGGTAGGATCTAAAATTACCGATCTGCTTGGTTTACGTGTGGAGCCGCAAGTTGATCATGAGAACCGTGAAATTGTGATGCCCTTACGCGGTGTAACTCATCATGTTGTTCAAAAGACAATTGCCGCTTTCCAGAAGCACCAAACTACCGGCTCTGTTGATGTAAATTTTGAGGTAGCAGAAGTCACTGAGGAAAGTTTGGCAGCGTAAGAGAATCCATTCGAAATTATGAAAGGAGGGGCGTTTGCCCCTCTTTTTAATATCTGTGGACAGAAACTGATGCTTCGTACGTCTACTATAAGTACTTTCCCCAATTTCTATGGTGCAACCAAGTGATCTGGCTAAGCAAAAAAAGCAGCTGACAGAATCGGCAACAAAAATGAACCAGTTGATCGTGAAGCAAAAAGATATTCTACGGCAGGAGATTGTGGCCCTCGACAAACAAATTGCCACGCTCCAAACGCAGAAGACACGCGCGAATGCAGATTTATCCAGATTGAATTCCACCACGCCGGCATCCGCGGTATAAAGGGTCTTGCTACTTCATTCGTACCAAGCTTTTATGGATAAACTTGTCCACTTCGAATTGCCCGCTGATGACTTAGAACGTGCTCGTGAATTTTATAGTTCTATCTTTGGGTGGGACTTACAAAATTGGCCAATGCCCGACGGCTCTACGTACATTGGTGCGCGAACTGTAAAGGTGAGTGAAGAGACCCATCTTCCTTTAGAGCCAGGTGCTATTAATGGAGGAATCTTGCAACGCAATGCACACGTGAAGGCGCCCATCTTTGCCATTCAAGTGTCGTCGATTGAAGAAAAAGTAACAATGGTTGAGAAGGCTGGCGGAAAAGTAGTCATGCCTAAAATGGATATGATGGGCATGGGCTTTTATGCCTACGTCACCGATAGTGAAGGCAATGTGATTGGATTGTGGGAGGATATTAAGAAATAGAATTTTCCATTAAGTCGTCATCATCATTGATAATTCAAGAAATTGTTTTATTGTAGTAAAGCAATGAGTACTGCGGAATTGGAAATGCCAGGCACCGATGTCTTAGAAACGCCGCTAAAATTACCGGTGGTTTGGATTAAGCGTTATTTGGAAGACACCGTCAAAGTGCAGCTTCTTGCCAGAATGGAAGCCCACCGTACTCAGGGTTGGTCCGATACAGCAATGAATGCAATGAAGAGGGAATACATAGAGTTGAAACTGAGGTACGCCAGGTTGTACGCACGTGTCCTCAAGTTTCTTGAAACTCACAGCCTATTTACTCTGGCAGAATTTGAGGAAGCATTTCCTATGGAAGATTGGGAACAGGTTGACCGTGATGAAGTAAAAGCTGGTATTGCAGATTATATAAAAGAGTCAGAAGCTCTGACGGATGTTTTGCAGCACAAAGAATTAGTCTGTAATCCGCCAGCAATATTTAAAGCAATAGCGGGTAGTGAACCAGTTGGTAAGGTGAATGTCCGTCGCCACGGACCGATGTTGATATTGGAGGTCAAATCAAAAAAAGATTATGTGGCTATTTATGTGAGTAAGTCCTCAGATGAAAAGTCGGTGATAAAAAAAGCGCGCAGTAGTGGCGGATTCTTTCGTTCGGAAGCGCCAATGGAAGTAGAACAAGGAGAGCACGCGGTA
>CAZXUD010000116.1:0-1986 GCA_964643805.1 uncultured Candidatus Peribacteria bacterium
CTTCCATGGTGCGGAACTTTTATAATATCGGCGGTGACATCCACGCCACTTCGTAAGATTGCTGTCTCCGCCATTTCTTCTATGTCACCTGTCAGCAAAATAGATGTGTCGCCGTACAAAAGTCGCGCTGTGACGGAGAGATCGTTGGAAACTTCTGGGTCTGTGGCAAATACGTCACGTGTCGGCCACACTACATCAATCACAACGCCGTCACCCATATCAATATTCTTTTCAATATCACTCAAAATAATGGGAACTTTCTGTGTCTCTAATAAGCTTAGAAAGGCTTCGTAGCGCCCAGAACGGTGAACGGTACCGTTGATGAGCGCCGCCTCAGTTTTGTATCGATTCAAAACATCTGGAAAAGCAGTAACATGGTCCGCATCGGGGTGACTAAGGACAAGAAGTTCAATCGTGCGATCGAAGAATGGCATGTATTTACTAAAGTGTTCCAACGCCGATGTATCGGGACCACCATCAACTAGAATTTGTTTGCCCGAAGGAGTCACAAATAAAATAGAATCACCTTGGCCGATATCTAAAACATACATGTGCAATTTTCCGTCGGGCAACAATGCATATTCATGAAGTGCCAACAGCAATGCTGCGGCAACAACCAAAAAAACTGGCCAAAAAGAAATCTTAAAGGTTGGCAAAGGTTCCACTGTAGCAAAAGAAAGCCCCCACTCTCCGTTTTATGGTTCTGTTGACCCTTGTGTTCCTCCTCCCTTTAGAACGCTTTTCGCGTCTTGAGCCAGCCAAGGGAACCTCCCAAGGCAGTAATCGCAAGCATAATGGCACCAGGACCAGACGAAGTCAGCGGTCCTTGTGATGGTAGAGGTTGTACTGGTGTAACTGTTCCTACTGGTGGCACAGTTTTTACGCCACTCGTAACGCCTGCCAACCTCGTATTTACAAATATACCTGTTGAAAGGAATCCATATTGATTCATCGTCTGCACACCTAAACCAAATTGTCCCGCAGGTACACCCTGAATGTTTAAGCTGCTGATGTTCGCAGGTACCAGGTTTGGCTGACTAAACGTTTTGCCCCCATCGAAGCTCTGGCGGACTACAAAGTACGTTACTTTCTGCAAAGCAGGATCCTGATTCCAAGTTCCACTGATTGCATAGGTTCCATTCGCTAACTTCGAAGTCTTCAATTGGAAACCAGAGAGATCCGGTGACACTTGAATCGTAGCGGCATCTGGCACAACTGGCTGTACAACTGTTGGGGCAACACCTGCTTGATGACCAGTGAAAAAGGAAGAGCGCTCCACTGTATCTAGTGCGAGCTCACCTTCACCCATCAATGGTTCAGAAAGAGTTATTTCATAGACAACGCCACTTTCTTGATTTGCCGTTTCTATTACAAGATCACTGCCGCTCGCAGTTACATTCTTAACCTCTAATGGGCTTCCGTTAGCCTTTTTAACACGAGCTACTTTCATAACATCCTCAGGCTTTAGTAATGGATTGTGAGAAAGGTGAAGCACCAACGACGTTGGTGATTTCACTTCTACATCTAACAAGCTCAGCTTTTCATCCGACGTTGTTTCCACAACTTCTACCGGAGTGTTTTGTACTGGTTCAGGTTCAACCGCACCGCGCTGATCGACAGGCGGCAAGTTGATAGATGTTTCAGCAGAGAAGAATTCACTTTCAAGACCGTCTGTATCTACCGCCATGACAGCTACGTAAAGAGTTTCGTATGGAGGAAGTGTGACGAACGTAAAGAGTCCTTTTGAATCTTCCGTATCAACCACGCCATCGTAGAAACCATCGTTTCCTAAAATTGATTCACGGCTGTAATAAATTCGGTAGTGGTCGATGTTGTCAGCTTCTGCTTTATCCCACGAAGCGGTCAGCTTTCCATTGCTTAATGACAACTGCACATTCACCACACCTTCAGGCGCAGCAGCCGCTACCAAAGCCGGTAGAAGCATAGAAACAGCTGTTACAAGGATGCGGGTTTTTGTGTTCATAT
>CAZXUD010000117.1:0-1979 GCA_964643805.1 uncultured Candidatus Peribacteria bacterium
CAGCTGCATCGCCTAGAACATAACGTACGTACGGTTGACAGGACAATTTATATTTTCGCGCAACCCGACGTCGGTACTTTTCCTGTAATTTTCAAATTTAGTCAATAAGCTCTACTTTCCCTTCACCTGCTTTTCGACTGCCAGCTTCTCGCCCTTCAAATACTTCACCTGGTAGTCGGAAAGGTCACCTTGCGCCAGCTCAGTAGCCAGGAATTGCAGGTACTCCGCGGCACTTTGGTAATTCACTTCGGATTCTTCTTCACAGTAAAGGGCCAAGAGTTGAGCAGTGCCATGAGCATGATCAAATGAGAAAATTCCACTGCGAGCGGCATAAGTCATGCTACCGTTGTCCATGTCTACTCGAACCTGAGAAAATTGGAGGGTCGTCATAAAATCAGCATGGCCAGTCAGCACTTGCACCCGGCCATCTTCCGTATCGAGAGACACAGCAGTCACCTCGCCTTGGAAGACTTCACGTTCCGGAGTTTTGATGATGAGTTTAAACATGAATTATTTTGTAACTGCTTCTTTCTTAGCCTCTTCCTGACGAGCCACCACTTCCTCAATGGACGGAGCCATGTAGAAGTGCTGCTCATCAATGTGGTCATATTTTCCTTCGAGAATTTCCTTGAACGCGCGAACTGTGTCGGCGACTTTGGAATACTGCCCAGCCATACCGGTGAATTGCTCAGCCACATAGACATTCTGAGACAAGAATTTTTGGATTTTACGAGCGCGATACACCGTGTTTTTATCGTCTTCAGAAAGTTCATCCATACCCAGAATCGCAATCACATCTTGCAATTCTTTGTAACGTTGTAAAAGTTGGCGAACTTGAGTAGCCACCCAGTAATGCTCTTCTCCCACAATGTCCGCCTTGAGAGCAGTGGAGTTAGAATCCAGCGGATCCACAGCTGGGAAGAGCCCCATGGACGCCTGTTTACGAGAAAGTACGATAGTCGCATCCAGATGTCCAAAAGTCGTTGCAGGAGCCGGATCGGTGAGATCATCAGCGGGCACGTACACGGCCTGCACAGAGGTAATGGAACCTTTACGAGTCGAAGTAATACGTTCTTGCAGAGCAGCCATGTCCGTGGCGAGCGTGGGCTGATAACCCACGGCAGAAGGCATGCGTCCCAAGAGGGCAGACACTTCAGAGCCCGCCTGCGTAAAGCGGAAAATGTTATCAATGAACATCAAAATATCCAATCCGTCGTCGCGGAACTTTTCAGCAATAGTAAGACCAGTGAGAGCCACACGCATACGAGCTCCTGGAGGTTCGTTCATTTGTCCAAACACCATCGCCAGCTTGTCGATCACTCCGCTGTCGCGCATTTCATGAATAAGATCGTTTCCCTCACGGCTGCGTTCCCCCACTCCAGCAAACACGCTGTATCCCCCATGGCTCATAGCCACGTTGTGAATGAGTTCCTGCATGATCACTGTCTTACCCACTCCGGCTCCCCCAAACAACGCCACTTTTCCTCCCTTGATGAAGGGGCAAAGTAGATCCACCACTTTGATTCCCGTTTCAAAAATTTCCACTTTCGGATTTTGCTCAGTAAACGAAGGAGGTTCTTGGTGAATACCGCGGTATTCCACTTCGCCCTGGATCGGTGCTTCTCCATCAATGATGTCTCCCGTCACATTGATCACACGTCCGAGCACAGGCTTACCCACCGGAACTTGAATGGCTTTTTCAGTATCCATCACTTCTTGGCCTACATACAGTCCATCGGTAGTAGACATTGACACGGTTCGCACGACTCCATTGCCAAGGTGAGCTTGCACTTCAAGCACCACACGCCCATTGGGACCTTCGGTATGAAGAGCAGAATATTGTTGAGGCACATGATCCGGAAAATATGCGTCCACCACCACACCGATGATGCGGACGATTTTCCCAGTAGGTTTTTGCTTGTCGGACATAAGAGAAAATTAAGGTTATGAAATAGCATCGCTAGCACCCACGAGTTCGG
>CAZXUD010000118.1:0-1770 GCA_964643805.1 uncultured Candidatus Peribacteria bacterium
GCCCATAAAATCGAAACATATAAACATAATGTTTTCTCGCAATTTTGTCAATATAGAAATTGTTGAAAAATGCATTTTTATCGGCTATAGTCAAAAGAGGAAATTCGACATGGAGGATGACTATGACAAATTTATTTGCAGTCGTATTAGCGGCTGGTAAAGGCACTCGAATGAAATCATCTTTATATAAAGTATTACACCCGGTTTGCGGAAAACCTATGGTAGACCACGTCGTGAGCAACATGGAGAAACTCGGCGCGACCGAGATCGTATCCGTTGTCGGTCACGGAGCAGAAATGGTGAAGGACACGCTTGGGGAACGTTCTACTTATGTCGTTCAAGAAGAGCAGCTAGGAACAGCACACGCAGTTCAGCAAGCAGAAGCAGTACTAGACGGTCGTGAAGGAACAACAATCGTTATTTGTGGAGACACACCACTAATCACTCCAGAAACGATTCAGCAGCTGATGACAACGCACCATGAAGCAGGGGCGAAAGCTACAATCCTTACAGCTATCGTAGACGATCCTACAGGCTACGGACGTATTCTGCGTGGTGAAGACGAACTAGTTACAGGGATCGTTGAGCAAAAAGATGCGACTCCAGAGCAACAAAAAGTACAAGAGATCAACTCGGGTACGTATTGTTTCGATAACAAAGCGCTTTTCGAAGCACTGAAAAAAGTCGATAACAACAACTCACAAGGTGAGTACTACTTAACAGACGTCATCAGCATCTTAAAAGAGCAAGGCGAAGCGATTGCCGCATTCGCAGCAGCAGATGCAGATGAGCTTCTTGGTGTAAATGACCGCGTGGCGTTGTCGCAAGCAGAGAGCTACATGCGTCGTCGTTTGGCTATGCACCACATGCGTGAAGGAGTAACAATCATCGACCCAGCCTCTACTTACATCGGAGCAGATGTTGTAATTGGTTCAGATACCGTTCTACTTCCAGGCACGATGCTTGAAGGAGCAACTGTAATTGGCGAGAACAGCACAATCGGTCCGAACACGCACTTAAAGAATTCGCACATTGGCAGCCATACAACAGTGCACTCCTCTGTTGTGACAGATAGCAAGATTGCAGACCACGTAGCAGTTGGGCCGTTCGCACACATCCGTCCAGGTTCTGACCTAGGCAACCATGTGAAAATCGGAAACTTCGTTGAAGTGAAGAAAGCTACGATTGATGAAGGTTCTAAACTTTCGCATCTAACCTATATGGGCGATGCGGAAATTGGTAAGAATGTGAACATCGGGTGCGGCACTATTTCAGTCAACTACGACGGGAAGAACAAGTTCAAGACAACAATCGAAGACAATGCGTTCATCGGCTGTAACTCGAACTTAGTAGCACCAGTGACGGTTGGAAAAGGCGCTTATGTCGCAGCAGGTACAACTGTGACGAAAAATGTAACAGAAGATTCACTAGCCATTGGACGCGTAAAGCAGGAAAATAAAGAAGGTTACGCAAAACGTATTAAGTAAACCCAATCTACCAAACTCAGGAGGATCATCATGCCCTATCAATACGCAGGTTCAAAATTAAAGATTTTCTCACTTAACTCGAATCCGGAGCTCGCTGAAAGCATTGCGAAAGAAGTTGGAGTTCCCCTTGGTAAATTAACGGTTACACGCTTCAGTGATGGAGAAGTGCAAATCAATATTGAAGAGAGTATTCGCGGTAGTGACGTATTCGTAATCCAATCAACGTCATCTCCAGTGAATGAAAACTTAATGGAACTGCTTATTATGTTAGATGCATTAAAAC
>CAZXUD010000119.1:0-1760 GCA_964643805.1 uncultured Candidatus Peribacteria bacterium
GTGTGAAAAAGAAGCCGCCGACCGTACTGTGGCTGCACGCAATTATCACACGAAGAAACAAGACACTCTGGCGCTGGATGATTTTGCACAGCAAGTGTCTCAGGAAATTGAAGAGCGACGATTGCCAGAGAAAGCTTAAGCGGCGTGGTGCTGCCCGTGTGTGGAGCGACTCGTAGCTTGAGCATGTGCTGCAGCAGCACCTCCAGAACCTCCAAAAAATCCTCTAAAGATTTTTGCGCCACCTTGGTGCTCAATGGCAGCTTCGTCGTAGTCTCCGTCATTAGCGGCTCCATCACCTCCGTCTTTAGAGTTTTTCTTAGTATGGTGTGCGTGCTCCGGTTCTTTTCCTGTAATGGCTCTTTTCAACGCGGCTGCCCGGACGTGCTC
Source organism: uncultured Candidatus Peribacteria bacterium (assembly GCA_964643805.1). GTDB lineage: Bacteria > Patescibacteriota > Gracilibacteria > Peribacterales > Peribacteraceae > CAZXUD01. Next base: position 388 of record CAZXUD010000119.1, read on the forward strand.
TATATCGTGATGTAGTTCATGCTCAAGGTCTTCAACGTGCTGCCCATGTTGGGAGTAAATGAATTGAACCATGGCTTCCATTTTTTGCGGATATTTTTCGACTGCGTATTCGATGTATTTCGGTAAGGCATCGTAAAGTCCATCAATATTTTTGGGTGGTGATTTTTCAAACATCCCCGTCTTTTCTTCCAGTTGTTGACAGATGATTTTTGCGTCATCATCCGTCTTGATTTCGTTATTTGCCATTTTATGAAGTAACTGCAAATGCTTTTCTTCGGAGAAGTCCAGCATAGCCAGCATGTGCGCTACATCTGAGATGATTTCTCTCACTCCAGCATCGTTGTTTGCACCTTTTACATTCAATACCTTAGCGTAAGCATCTCTTGCATTACGCGGCGGCAGCTTGGCATCTGAAGTTTCCAGGCGAAAGTAGTTTTGTTGGCCTTTAAACACTTTACGGTTCAAGATTCCTTCGTACATAAAGAAGGCAGAAGCAAAACGGGTGAGTTCTCTTTTATTCGCTTCTGCACTGCGTTTGTGGTATCCTTCAGCGTACATGCGTAGCCAGAATTCATGCCCTGTGGACAAGGAAAGTAATCCCGTGGCAGGCATGATGAATCCTCCCTGCGTCCTTTCCATAAGCAGCTGCTTATTGATGTTCATGGTTAGGTAGCCGGCAATTCCAGGGGCATCGTCATGATCCATTTTAAATCCGCCTCCTGTCATGGTTTTGATCAAGCGTTCATTCACTGTTTTGTCGTTCATCACTCCATCCCACTTATGCATGAAGACATTCCATGTTGCTGGAGTTCTTGCATAGACCGCCCACTCCAATACATCGTCATAGGTTGGCCTCTCTCCTCTTCCGGTGCCTCTATCGAAGTAATCGTAGGGAGGGTAATTATTGTTTTTATCGGTGGCATTTACTCCACGTTCAAACGGCAAGAGTCCACAGGCAATACCCTGCACAAGCAGTTTGAGACGAGCCTCCATCGACATCTTGCCCCACTCCACTCCATAACGAATGATGGATTCGAACCTAATGGGGTCCGCTTTTGAAGCGTGATTGTCTGCCGCATGATCAGTTTTATAAAGGTTCAGAATAGTTTGTGCCTCTGCTTCTAAGGCACCTTTTTTTGAGGCAATTCCGCCCCAGTCTTTGCTGAATTCACCCATCTTACTTTCATAGGAAGAAAGGTTTGTATTCCTTAATGATTTGTATACATCTTCATCACGGTAGATATAAACAAAGGCCTGACGCAGTATTTCACGTGATTTCACAGTTTCACGCTGATGGTAGTGTCTATCCGTTGGAATTTTTATGGCTTTTTGATATTCGTTCAATTTCTCCATCAACCATGGTGCACACCAGT
>CAZXUD010000120.1:0-1542 GCA_964643805.1 uncultured Candidatus Peribacteria bacterium
TTGGGAAAGGACCAACCGCTCGTTCCATGCGCATCGATCTGAAACCTTTCACACTGGTCGGCGCAACGACAAAAGTCGGTTCCATCAGTGCACCGCTGCGTGATCGCTTCCCTCATGTGTTCAAACTCTCCTTCTATACAGAGGAAGAAATGGAATTAATTGTCGAACGTACCTCCAACATCCTCCAACTGCAGTTACAACCCGGTGCTGCACGTCGCATTGCGACGTGTTGCCGCGCAACTCCGCGCATTGCGAACCGATTGGTTCGCTCGGTGCGCGACTTTGCCCAGGTCGAGAATGAAACCACGGTTTCACTCGACCGGGTGGAGACAACCCTTGCTCGTTTAGGTATTGATGATGTTGGTTTGGACTCAACCGACCGGTTGATCCTCCGTTCCATCATCGAAAAGTTTGCGGGCGGCCCCGTTGGACTCTCAACGCTCGCTGCAGCGACAGCCGAAGAGCAAGACACTCTGGAAGATGTCTACGAACCTTACTTATTGCAGTGCGGTTACTTGCACCGCACACCAAAAGGGAGAGTAGCTACACAACTGGCGTACGATTTATTAGGTGTGGAGCTCACAGCTGATACACAATCACGATTGTTCGCATGAAAATGAGCAACCACGCGTTAGGTCTGTTGATCGGCGGCTTTATTCCAGCACTTCTTTTCGCCGCAGCGAACTTACTTATTAAAGGTGGCAGTGAAGCGGGTGGTTCACTCTCACTCTTTCTTATTTTTTACAGTTTAGGAACGCTGGTAGTAGCAGGAGTGGCTTACTTTTTGACACCAGATTTTTCCGTAACGACTAAAGCCGTTCTCTTGTCGTTCGCGACGGGTGCTTGTGCAGCGGCGGGAACGGCGGCCATTAGTTACGCTGTCTTAAAATACGGTGCTTCTATGAGTGTGCTTATTCCTGTCTTCAACTTAAATACATTATTAGGAGTGGTCATTGGTCTCTGGATTTTTGCCGAGTGGAAGAACGTAAAAATTCCTGATCTTTTAATCGGGACAGTACTGATTGTGGTGGGAACATTCTTCGTGAGTAAAGCTTAGAGTGCTTTGACTGCTGCTCGGATCTTCTCTTCAAATTTTTGTTGTGAGAATTCGGCAGCGCGGGCTCGACAGCTCTCCTTTTGGTAACGCGTCGGATCAAATGTTTGAAGTACGTTGAGAAGTGAGTTTATCGTAGGCTCATTAAAGAACGCACCAGTCTCACCCTCGATCACGGTTTCTAGCGCACCTCCATTTCTACGGGCAATGACAGGTGTACCACAGGCCATTGCTTCTAGTGGCACCAAACCGAAGTCTTCGTCACTGGTTAGAATGAGTGCTTTTGCACCGGCGTATAGATGTGCAAGCTCTTCATGCTCGCGATACCCATAAAATTCTATCGTCGGACCAGCCATCGTTTCCAATCGCTTGCGGTCTGGTCCTTCGCCAATCACTTTCAAGTTCATCTTCGCCTGATTGCAAGCCTGGATGGCTAACTCAATGCGCTTGTACGGTGAAAGTGTTGCAACCGTCATGAAATAATCAGG